>JAZQBQ010000057.1:0-17186 GCA_045545755.1 Congzhengia sp.
CTCGAACCCGGGACCTACCGGTTATGAGCCGGTTGCTCTAACCAGCTGAGCTAAAGGCCCTTATGGTGACCCGTACGAGACTCGAACTCGTGTTACCGCCGTGAAAGGGCGGTGTCTTAACCGCTTGACCAACGGGCCACATAAGTACTATATTTAAATACCTTAGTTATTATAGCAGAATATAGAAATCTTGTCAAGAAAAAATTAAGTAATTATTTAGAAAAAATTGAATATAATATAAATATCAAATATTTTAAAATTGATACTTGACAAATAACGAATCTAATGTTATAATTAATTACGTTGTTATGACGCAGGGTAGAGCAGTCTGGTAGCTCGTCGGGCTCATAACCCGGAGGTCGTTGGTTCAAATCCGGCCCCTGCACCCAATGAAATCCTCGTACAATTTGTGCGAGGATTTTTCCGTATTTTAACACAAAAGGAGGACACTATGAAAATCTACAAAAACATTGCAGAACTCATTGGACATACTCCCCTTTTAGACATTACAGACATATTTGATAAAGACAAAAACGCTACAGTTTTAGCAAAGCTTGAATGTTTTAATCCAGCCGGCAGTATTAAAGACCGCGCAGCATTATCTATGATAACAGATGCTGAAAGTAAAGGCTTATTAAAGCCCGGTTCTGTGGTTATTGAACCTACAAGCGGAAATACCGGCATAGGACTTTGTGCAGTTTGTGCTTCACGCGGATATAAGGTTATTCTTACCATGCCCGAAACAATGAGCATTGAACGCAGAAAACTATTGACAGCTTACGGCGCTGAAATAGTATTAACAGAGGGAAAACTCGGTATGGCAGGTGCAGTTAAAAAGGCACTTGATCTCTCAGAGCAGTATCCCGATAGCTTTATCCCCTCTCAGTTTGAAAATCCTGCTAATCCTGATGCACACTACAAAACAACAGGTCCTGAAATTTTTGAGGACACAGACGGAAAAATTGATATTTTAGTCTCCTGCGTAGGCACAGGCGGAACATTGTCAGGCACAGGAAAATATTTAAAAGAGAAAAATAACAGCGTTAAAGTAGTTGCAGTAGAGCCATTTGACTCTCCCCTTCTTTCTCAAGGTAAAGCAGCTCCCCATAAAATTCAGGGCATAGGCGCAAACTTTATTCCTGATAATCTTGACAAATCAGTATACGACGAAGTGATTACCATAAAGACAGAAGAAGCCTATGACACTTGCAGAAAGCTTGCTAAAGAGGCAGGTATTTTAGTTGGTATTTCATCAGGTGCGGCAGCTTTTGTTGCAGCAAGTCTTGCAACGCTCCCTGAAAACAATGGAAAAACCATTGTTACAATTCTCCCTGATACTGGCGAGCGATATCTGTCTACTGACTTATTTTAGGTGATATTATGAGACAATTCAGACGTACCGAAATGATTTTTGGCGCAGACGCTATGGAAAAACTTAAAAAATCAAGAGTTGCCGTTTTTGGCATCGGCGGAGTCGGCGGTCACGTTGTTGAAGCGCTTGCGCGCTCCGGCATAGGCGAAATAGATCTGATTGACAACGATGTTGTTCACAATTCGAACATCAACCGACAGGTTGTAGCATTACTTTCAAATGTAGGCGAAAACAAGGTCGATGCCTTTGAAAAGCGTATTAAAGATATTAACGAAAATGTGATAATTCATAAGCACAAATGCTTTTTTATGCCTGATAATTCACATCAGTTTGATTTTTCGTCTTATGACTATGTGGCTGACTGCATTGACACTGTAACAGGCAAAATTGAGCTTGTTTTAAAGGCTCAGGAAGCAGGAGTTCCTATTATTTCATCAATGGGAACAGGCAACAAAGTTAATCCTACCGATTTGGAGGTTACAGATATTTACAAAACAACTGTATGTCCTCTGGCAAAAGTTATGCGAAGAGAACTGAAAAAACGCAGAGTAAAAAAACTCAAGGTCGTTTACTCAAAGGAAATCCCGATTGTTCCAAAAAAGACAGAAATTGACGTAAAAAGCAAAAAGGTTTTGATAGGCAGTAACGCATTTGTTCCTGCTGCTGCAGGTTTAATTATTGCCAGCGAGATTGTAAAAGATATAATAAAAAAAGAGCGGTAACCCGCTCTTTTTTATTTTATAAGTAAACAAACCGCTTCGGTTGCTATTCCCTCTCCTCTGCCTGTAAAACCCAGTTTTTCTGTTGTTGTGGCTTTTACATTCACACGATTTATATCAATTTTGGCCACACGAGCAATATTTTCAGCCATTCGCTTTATATAGGGCGCAAGCTTAGGCTTTTGTGCTATTATTGTCACGTCAATATTTGATACAGAATATCCGTCAGCAGAGATAATCTCCATAACGTACTCCATAAGCTTTAGGCTGTCAGCACCTCTGTATTTTTCATCAGTATCCGGAAAGTGCTTGCCAATATCTCCCATAGCCGCCGCACCTAAAAGCGCGTCCATTACTGCGTGGGTCGCAACATCGGCATCAGAATGACCATGCAAGCCTTTATCATTTTCGATTTCAACGCCGCATAATATGAGCTTTCTGTTTTCTGCAAAAGCGTGAACATCAAAACCGTGTCCTATGCGAATATCCATTCTAATACCTCCTTAAGAAGATTTCAGCTATTTCCAAATCTTCAGGTGTTGTTATTTTAATATTTCTGTAAGAGCCCTCAGTAACAAAAATTTCAGCACCGCACTTCTCTGCCAGCACGCAATCATCTGTGGCTTTTTTTAATGTATCAATATTAATTGAGTACATTTTGCCAAACAATTCTTTTTTAAACACCTGCGGTGTCTGTATCTCAATAGTTTTTGCCCTGTCTACAGTTCCGGTTATAAATCCGTTGTCATTTACTGACTTTAAAGTACATTTGGGTTTTACACCACAGGCGGCCGCACCAAATTTTTCTGCTACATTTACTGTTTCTGTAAGAATAAGGTCGGTCACAAAAGGTCTTGCTGCGTCGTGTACCATTACCAAATTACATTCATCAGATATTTCCTTTTGCGCCGCAAGGACAGATTCTGCACGGGTTGCGCCGCCCTTTACTATTGATTTTAGCTTAGTTATGTTAAATAGCTGCGCATACTCTGAAATCTGCATTATATCCTCTTCACGTGCGGATACTATTATCTCAGAAACTGCTTCACTATTTTCTAAAATCGCCAAAGTATGAGCAATAACTGCCACACCGTCAATTTTCAAAAAGAGCTTGTTTATATCCGCTCCCATTCTTGTACCTGAACCGCCCGCAGCTACTATACAACTAACAAAATTACTCATAATCTACACCGCCAATTGATGTCTTATTTTTCTTTTTCCAAGTGAATTTTCAAAAATTCGCCTGTATAGGATTTCTTACACTTCATTACTTCCTCAGGTGTTCCTGTAGCCACAATCTTTCCGCCTTTATCGCCGCCCTCAGGACCTAAATCAATAATATGGTCTGCAGTTTTGATAACATCCAGATTGTGTTCGATAACCAAAACGGTATTTCCAGTCTCGACAAGCTTGTTAAGAACCTCTAAAAGCTTGTGCACATCGGCTGTATGAAGACCTGTAGTAGGCTCATCCAAGATGTAAAGTGTTTTACCTGTACTGCGTTTTGAAAGTTCAGTAGCAAGCTTTACACGTTGCGCTTCACCGCCTGACAACTGGGTTGACGGCTGTCCAAGCTTTATATAAGAAAGACCTACATCATTTAAAGTTTCGAGCTTTCTCTTGATTTTTTGATGGTTGGCAAAGAAGTCAACAGCCTCTTCTACCGTCATATCAAGAACTTCGTAGATGTTTTTGCCTTTATACTTTACTTCCAACGTTTCTCTGTTATATCTTTTACCTTTACACACTTCACATTGTACAAAAACATCGGGTAAAAAGTGCATTTCAATCTTTATAATGCCATCGCCCGAGCAGGCTTCACATCTGCCACCTCTCACATTAAAGCTGAATCTTCCGGCGCTATAGCCGCGGATTTTAGCTTCATTGGTAGATGCAAATAGCTCGCGAATATCGCCAAAGACGCCTGTGTATGTGGCAGGGTTTGAACGTGGAGTTCTGCCTATGGGCGACTGGTCAATATCAATGATTTTATCAAGATTCTCAATGCCACGCATTTCACGGAATTTTCCCGGGACAGTATGGGCTCTGTTTAACTCACGGGATAAATAATTATTGATAATTTCATTTACCAAGGATGATTTACCGGAACCTGATACACCTGTTACTGCGGTAAAAGTACCTAATGGTACAGACACATCTACGTTTTTTAAATTATTTTCTGCACAGCCTAAAAATTCTATCGTGTTTCCATTCCCGCTTCTGCGTGTTTTTGGTACTTCAATTTTCTTTTTTCCGCCAAGATACTGTCCTGTAACAGAATCTTTGCATTTTATTATATCATTTACTGTACCACTTGCCACAATTTGACCGCCGTGTACACCTGCACCGGGACCTACGTCAACGATGTAGTCAGCCTCATACATTGTATCCTCGTCGTGCTCAACCACGATAAGTGTATTACCTAAATTACACAATCTACGCAAGGCCGCCAGTAGCTTTTGGTTATCTCTTTGGTGCAATCCTATGGATGGCTCATCCAGAATATACAGCACACCCATCAGACCTGAGCCAATCTGAGTTGCAAGCCTGATTCTCTGCGCTTCGCCGCCCGAAAGTGTTGCAGCAGAACGCGCAAGCGTAAGATATTCCAGTCCAACATTGCATAAAAAACCAAGCCGCTCATTGATTTCTTTTAAAACCTGTGCGCCTATTGTGCGTTCTCTGTCAGTAAGTTCTAAATTTGCAAAGAAATCACGTGACTTATTTATGGGCATATTCGTCACTTCGTCAATATTTTTTCCGCCTACAGTTACCGCAAGAACATCAGGACGAAGTCTTTTGCCGCTACAGTCAGGACAAATTTTAAACCGCATAAGTTTCTCAATTTCCTGCTTCATAAGCTCAGAATTAGTTTCCAAATATCTGCGTTCAAGATTGGGGATTATACCCTCAAAAGCCGCAAAATAGTGAGACGAGCCGTATGAACGAGTCAGGAAAAGCTCCAGCTTTTCGCCTTTTGTTCCGTAAAGAAGAGCGTTCAAAGCTTCATCACTTAAATCTTCGATTTTTGTATCTTCGGTAAAGCCGTATTTTTTACCCAACGCTGAATAATACATACGCGCCATACTCTCCGTTTGTCCGGGTTTTGAATACCAACCTGTTGCATGAATACCACCCTCGGCAAAGGTTTTATCGGGACGCAGCACCAGTTCAGGCGCTACCTTCATCATACTGCCTATACCAAGACAAGTGGGACAAGCACCTAAAGGGTTATTAAAAGAGAACATACGTGGAGAAAGCTCTTCCATACTTATTCCGCAATCATCACAAGCGTAATTCTGTGAAAAAGTCATTTCTTCCCCATCAATAACATCAACAATTACAATTCCATCAGCTAGAGCTGTGGCTGTTTCGATTGAGTCTGTAAGTCTTTTTTCTATCCCCTCTTTAATAACAAGTCTGTCTATTACTATCTCTACTGTATGTTTTATATTTTTTTCAAGCTTAATTTCTTCTGACAGGTCGTAAATATAACCGTCTACACGAACACGTGCATAACCGTTTTTCTTTGCTGTTTCAAACAGCTTTACGTGTTCGCCTTTCTTGCGTCTTACCACAGGAGCCATTATCTGAAACTTGGTTTTTTCGGGTAACTCCATAATTTTATCAACAATCTGGTCGATTGTCTGTCTTTTTATCTCTTTGCCGCATTTAGGACAATGTGGAATACCGATGCGAGCATATAAAAGTCGTAAATAGTCATATATTTCCGTAACAGTACCCACTGTAGAACGGGGATTTTTCGCCGTCGTCTTCTGGTCAATGCTGATAGCCGGAGATAACCCCTCAATATATTCAACATCGGGCTTTTCCATTTGACCCAAAAACATACGGGCATAAGAAGACAAGGACTCAACATAGCGCCTTTGACCTTCTGCGTATAGTGTATCAAATGCCAAAGAAGATTTGCCGGAGCCGGAAATGCCTGTAAATACCACGAATTTATCACGTGGTATCTCAAGATTGACATTTTTTAAGTTATGCTCTTTTGCACCTCTTATTACTATTTTATCACTCATTTTTATCCTCTCGTTTTATAAGAAAAGTAACGCCAAAGTAAACGAAGCAAGAAGTTCTGTCACGTTTTTGCCTACAGTTTCCTGGATTGTGGCTTTCTCTTCATCTGTCAATAAAGAAATATCTGTATAATCTGCAGGAGGTATGAATTCCTCATTAACAACAGTATCTAATGTGGAATTTATCATTATGCTCAACATTTTCGGGGTATCGCTTTGCTCTTTCGTCCACTGGTTAATGTCAATTGAAAAAACAGTACTCTTTTGCATTACTGTGCCTTCAGTTTTGCTTTCAGATGAATAGTGGATATGCTCTTTTGAATCCTTATACTGAACAAAATTTAAGTTTTCATCGTCGTAGGAAATATCGAAAGCAGGCTCTGTTCCTTGGGTAATTTTAACGCTTTCACTGATAAGTTTTTTTCCCTCTATGTGAGCTGTAGCGATAATTTCTGCATTTTCAATTTTCTTGATAAATTCACCCAAGCTTTCGTTATAGCTTTCTTCATATTCAGCCTTTGTGGGAATGGTAAGCAGCGTACCAGCATAGGGGAACTTTTCATTGATATTGGTATATATAATACTTGTTTGCTCATATAAAAAGTCACGTAGCTCTGTGTCATTTTTTATCTCATTAACAATATCGTAAAGCAAACGATTTGCACTGTCCTTAAAGGTTATTACCTTTTCTCCGTTCTCTTTTACAGAGGAAAAAGCGCTATCAGGTACATTGTCATACAGTTTTTTGCCGTATTCTTTTAAATATTTTTCAAAGGTTTCCTCAGCGACACCATCAAAAATGTCTTTATCTTTCGCAGCTTCAGAGCCTAAAAGCACACTTAAAACCTCTTCGGCATCATTGGATGCATAGGCTTTGTCAATCAACTGTGGTACAGTTAATATTTCTTTTTCCCCGTTATTGACATTACTGAAAGATAAAAAGTCCTTATTTAAAAATTGCATATTAAAGTTATAGCTGGACTTACCTTCGCCAAAATGCGTATTTTTGTTGGAAACAGTTATGGATTCTACAGTATCAACAGCTTTTTGGCTATTGAAACCTCCGCTTAATTCAAATGATAAATTTGTAACCTTGGTATATATATCTGGACTCTCTGTTTCACTGCTAAAAAGATTTTTATGAGCCATCAAAAACAGATCTTTATCCGAAGGAAAAATATATTTAAACGCAAAAAAACCTCCCACCGCAAAACATACGACTAAAATTGCAATAAGGGAAATAAGCAATGCTTTTTTCAGTTTTTTATTTTCGTGTTTTGTTTGTAAGTTTTCCTTTTCCATACAAAACCTCCTGACTCAAACACCTACAGTATTAATATACATCAATCCACCAAAAAAATCAATATTTTTGACTGTATGAGGACAAAATATTTTAAAAAAAGAGGTGTTTTTATGAATATAAAAAGCAAAAAAACCTGGCTTTGCGCCTTGGGCGGAATTATTTCGGGCTTTTGTAACGGTTTATTCGGCAGCGGTGGCGGCACTATTGTAGTTCCTTTTTTAGAAGAATTTTTAAAATTAGACCCCAAAAAAGCGCATGCAACAACCATTATGATTATTTTTTCATATACTATCATCAGCTTGTTTTTTTACGGTTTTTCTGATACGTTGGACTTTTCTCTTGCGTTGAAGGTTTCTGTAGGCGGTGTTTTAGGCGGTTATCTGGGAGCAAAATTTTTAAACAAGCTTGCATTTAAAACAATTCATAAAATTTTCGGCGGATTTATGATAATAGCGGCGGTAAGGATGGTGTTTTTTTAATTGTTAGCAGAAATTTTATCAGGATTATTTTCAGGAATTATCAGCGGTATGGGAATTGGCGGCGGCACGATACTGATACCAGCACTCACTATGTTTTTAAATATTGACCAGCATAGGGCGCAAGGGGTTAATCTTTTATTCTTTATCCCGACTGCTGTCATTGCATTAATAATTCACAAGAAAAACAAAAATCTGGATTTCAAAATCGCCATTCCTTTAATCTTAACAGGTTTAATCGGTGCGGCAGTAGGCTCTTTTGTTGCAATAAGCATAGATGCACAGCTCTTAAAGCGTCTTTTTGGCATTTTTCTATTCTTTATGGGCGGCTATGAAATATATAAAGGTTTCAAAAAACAAAAAAACTGATTTTTTTATTAAAAAATCACGGTTTTCTATTTACCTTTCGGTCATTTTGTGGTATTATATATAAATGCGAATATTGTGAAAATAAAGGAGAATTTTTGTGTTTAAAAAATTAATACCCGATTTTTATTATGATGATATTTCTTGTATTGATATACAAAAATTAAAGGATTTAAACATCGAATATGTTATATGTGACCTTGACAATACCTTAGACAGTCACAACACAAAAGTGCCCTCGTCTTCTGCTCTGTCATTTTTGAACAGTTTAAAGGACGCAGGCTTTACAGTATGTATCATTTCAAACGGCAAACAGGAACGTGTAGAACAGTATCTTGCGTCCTACCCTCTTGAATACATTGCAAAGGCAGGAAAGCCTTTAAAAAAAAGCTACATACACGCAATGAAGCAAATCGGTGCGAATGCTTCAAAAACTGCCTTTAT
This sequence comes from Congzhengia sp., assembly GCA_045545755.1. Taxonomy (GTDB): domain Bacteria; phylum Bacillota; class Clostridia; order UBA1381; family UBA9506; genus Congzhengia. The sequence goes on from JAZQBQ010000057.1 coordinate 8,718, forward strand.
CGGCGACCAGATTTTTACCGACATTTTGGGTGCTAACAATGTAGGTCTTACCACAATTTTAGTTACACCTATCGAAAGTATTGAAAATTCGTTTTTCTATATAAAGCGTGCTTTAGAAAAAATCGTTAAATCAAAAATTACAAAAGAGTGATATTATGTATAAAATTTTAGACAGGGTTAACTCCCCTGAGGATGTTAAAAAACTCAACATTGATGAAATCAACGTCTTGTCTGAAGACATACGTGAATTTTTGATTGAGTCAGTTTCAAAAACAGGCGGGCATCTTGCTTCAAACCTCGGTGTTGTTGAGCTTACAATAGCTTTACTGCGTACATTTGACGTTCCTCAGGATAAAATTGTTTGGGACGTGGGACACCAGAGCTATGTATATAAATTGCTCACTAATCGCAAAGACAAGCTGTCCACACTCCGCCAGTTTGGCGGCATATCAGGTTTTCCCAAACGAAACGAAAGCGAATACGATTCCTTCAACACAGGACATTCAAGCACATCTATATCAGCAGCCTACGGTTTGTCACAGGCAGCACATCTAAGTGATGATGATAGTTTCTCTGTTGCAGTTATCGGCGATGGAGCTCTATCCGGCGGTATGGCAATTGAGGCTCTGGCAAATGCTGCAGAAGCTAAAAAGAATTTCATAGTTATTTTAAACGATAATAATATGTCAATTTCAAAAAGTGTAGGCGGCTTTACTGAGCATCTCTCACATTTGCGCTCTGCTTCTGCCTACCTGTCCTTTAAATCAAAACTTGAAAACCGCTTATCAAGAAACAAAGCAGGCAAAAAACTTGCAATTTGTCTAAAATCCATTAAAGACAAAATTAAGCATCTGCTAATCGGAAACACATTGTTTGAAAATATCGGCTTTGCTTACTTTGGTCCTATTGATGGTCACGATATTGAGTCGATGTCGTTAATGTTTGAAAGAGCAAAAAAAATACAAGGACCAGTCCTGATACACGTACAGACAGTCAAGGGCAAAGGTTATAAATTCGCAGAAGAACATCCGGAAGTTTATCACGGCGTAAGTACTTTTGAAGCATCAAAAGGCGTTGAAAGCAGCGATAACATTACATATTCACGTATGGCAGGAAATACCCTGTGCGAGCTTGCACAAGACGATAAGGACATTGTTGTAGTTACTGCTGCTATGGCAGCAGGTACCGGAACGGATGAATTTGGCGAAAAATTTCCTCAAAGATTTTACGATGTAGGCATTGCTGAGCAACACGCAGTAACTTTTAGTGCAGGACTTGCTGCAGGCGGCAAGAAACCCTTTGTGGTAATTTATTCATCGTTCTTACAAAGGGCATATGACCAGATACTTCATGATGTGTGCCTGCAGAATTTAAATGTCACATTTTTGATTGACCGTGCAGGCGTCGTGGGCGAAGACGGCGAAACTCATCACGGATTATTTGATATTGGATTTATGGCGCAGATGCCCAATATTTTATTGCTTTCGCCTGCAAATTATACAGAATTTGAGCAGATGATAAAATACGCCGCATCAGGCAGGCACTCAGGTCCTATTGCAATAAGATACCCACGAGGAAAGCAGCAACTTTTGCTTGACAACTCTCCTGATTTTCAGGTAGGTGTTCCCCATATAATCAAAGGCGGCAGGGATGTTTGCATCATCGCTTGTGGCACTATGGCAGAAACCGCAAACGAAATCAGCGAAAAATTGAGTATGGCAAGCAAAACTGCCACTGTAATCAATCTGAGAACCCTCTACCCTCTCAACAAGGAATTTCTTGCTGATATGGCGTTTAGGCACAGCATGGTTGTTACACTCGAAGACGGCGCAATCTCAGGCGGAATCGGCGAAAAAATAGGCGCTTATTTAGCAAACATCGGCAATCGCACAAAATGTATAAACATCGGTTACCCAACAGTTGTAACACACGGCAGCTGTGAGAGCCTCAAACGGCATTACGGTCTTGACAGTGTTACTATTGCTGATGAACTTTTGAAAATATTAAACTAAAGGATTATTACTTATGAACAAAATAGAACTACTGGCTCCGGCGGGAAATCTAAACAGATTAAAAATTGCTTTAGCTTATGGTGCAGACGCTGTTTATGCTGGCGGCGACTCCTTCTCGTTGCGTGTAAGGTCAAAAAACTTTACAGATGAAGAATTAACTGAAGGCATAAAGTACACTCACAGTTTAGGCAAAAAGTTTTACCTTGCTTTAAACGTTATTCCCCATAATGATGACATTGAATCATTTATAGAATATCTTAAACAGGTTAAAGAGCTCAAACCTGACGCTTTTATCATATCTGATTTGGGAGCGTTTAACCTTGCTAAAGAATATGCGCCTGAAATCCCCATACACGTCAGCACACAAGCTAACAACGTAAATTATATGACAGTTGACAGTTGGCATAAAATGGGTGCAGAGCGTGTGGTTTTGGCACGTGAGCTCTCTTTTGACGAGGTTAAGACAATAAGAGAAAAAACAAACCCTGACTTAGAGCTGGAAGCCTTTATACACGGTGCTATGTGCATTTCCTACTCCGGCAGATGTCTTCTCAGCGGTTATATGACAGGCAGAGAATCAAATTCAGGAGATTGTGCTCATCCCTGCCGTTGGAATTATACACTCATGGAGGAAAAGCGCCCGGGCGAATACTTCCCTGTGTATGAAAATGACAGAGGTACATTTATCTTTAACTCAAAGGATATGTGTATGATCGAACACATTCCGGAACTTATAAATTCCGGAATTACAAGCTTTAAAATAGAAGGCAGAGTTAAAACAGAATACTATGTAGCTACAGTAGTCGGAGCATACAGACGGGCAATTGACTCATATCTTTCTGATCCTGAGAGATATAAATTTAATCCCGAGTGGTTAACTGAGGTTTCAAAGGTGAGTAACAGAGGCTACACTACAGGCTTCTGGTTTAACAAGCCTGATGCAAATTCGCAAAATACCGTTGACGGCGGATATGCGAGGACGTATGACCTTGCTGCACTTTTTGAAAAAAACGAAGACGGCAAGTGTGTATTTGTTCAAAAAAACAAATTAACCGTAGGCGATACTGTAGAGGTAATGACACCCGATAGCAAGCCTTTTTCCTTTACAATCAATAAAATATGGGATGAAAACGATAAGGAAATCCAATCCGCTCCTCATCCTATGCAAATATTTAAATTAGATATTGGAAAAGAATTACCTGAGTTCTCTATGCTCAGGAAAAGGACAGGCGGAGGTTTATAATGTTCGGTTTTTATTCAAATAAGCCAGGTCAAGGCATAAGCAAAGAAGAAGCGGCAAAACGTAACTATTTTGATATATTCGGCAGACATTTCGGGCACATTTTTGCTGCAAATTTCTGGTATATTGTGTCTAATATTGTATTCTTTGTTGCTGCTATACTTCTTTTTAATGTGTATTTTTCAGGCGACAATCTTGTGCGTGTAATATCATATATAATGACAGGACAGATGTTTGTAGTTCCTTTTGTTCCATTTATTCCGTTTATGTTTATCGGACCATTTACAGCGGGATATACCTTTGTTATCAGGAATTATGCAAAACAGGAGCCCACATTTTTGATGTCCGAGTTTTTTAGTAATTCAAAGAAAAACTTTAAGCAATCAATAATTGTAAGCGCTTTATCTACTGTTGTTGCTTACGCCTTAGTACAGGCATTTGTCTTTTATAATAATTTCTTCGTAACACACGGACTGCCGTTGGGTGTCTTTTATGTACTATCGGCACTTGTGCTTGTTTTGTATGTTGTTTTTATGTTTTACGTTTATCCCCTCATGGTCACATTTAAAATGAACTTAAAAACAATACTAAAAAATGCTTGGGTATTTACTGTTTCCAAACTGCCACAGAACCTTATTATTTTTGTTTTGTTGGCAGGCCTTAACGTAGCTTTGCTCTATGTAATGTGTTTTGTTTGGTATTTACCCACAATCATTTACCTGTTGGTATTGGCTTTCTTTATGACAGGATTTACATCATTTACCGCAAATTATTATATATGGCACGTAATGGACAAATACATAGTTCAGCTCGTAACACCTAAAAACAAAAACGAAGCCGTTTTTAACGATGATGACTATCCTGATTTTGATGATGATTATGACGAGGAGGTACTTCCTGAAGATGAATACCTGTTGTAAAGCAGTAATCTTTGATTTAGACGGAACATTGTTAGACACCATTGGCGATTTGGCAGAGTCTATGAATTATGCGCTTAAAAGCTTGGGATTTGCAGAGTGTGAGCTCTCTCATCATTCCTGGGCGATAGGAAACGGTCTCAGAAAATATGCCGAGAGATGCCTACCGCAAGATTCCGTTACTGATGCAATTCTTGATGAAGTTTGTGCTGTCTTTTCGCAGCACTACAATACTCATTCCTCTATCAAAACTGTACCCTACGACGGCATTAACCGTTTGCTTGAATTTCTTAACAAAAACAACATATTAGTTAATATTCTTTCAAATAAGCGTGACGGTTTTGTAAAGGAATTAACGTTACACTATTTTGGCAATTTTAATTTTGTTTGTGTAAACGGCGAGTTACCAAATGTGGCAAAAAAACCAAATCCCGAAGCGGCACTACTAATCGCTGAAAAGTGCAATATCGCTCCTGCTGATATTCTCTTTATAGGAGATTCTGTTTACGATATACAAACAGGAAAAAATGCAGGAATGAAAACAATTGCTGTAACTTGGGGATACCAGCCTGAGGATAGCTTGGTTGCAGAAAACCCCGATTTTATAGCACACTCACCTATGGATATTATTGATTATATTACCACCCAGACCACCCGATGATATTATTTCTAATTTTAAGAGAAATTTCGAGGAAAGCAAATGCATATAAGTGAAATTTATAAGAGTATATACAACTTTTACGCTGACACTACTCCCCTTTTGATTGACTGTGGCAAGCTCTGCAATGGTGCGTGCTGCGAAAGCTCTGACGAGGAAGAAACTGGTATGTACCTTTTTCCCGGAGAGGAAAAACTGTTTAAAGACAATCCTGATTTTAAGATTATTCCGTCAGAGTTTGAGTACGGTAATAGCTATGCAAACATTTTAATATGTAAAGGCACATGTGAGCGTAGTTTGCGTCCACTTTCCTGTAGGATTTTCCCTGTAATTCCTTACATAAAAGACGATAGTTTCGAACTTATTTTTGACCCAAGAGCAAAATCGGTATGTCCTTTGGTAGAGCTTACCGACTTTTCTAAGTTAGATAAAAACTTTATCAAAAAAACCGAAAGAGTCATAAGGTTACTTATGAAATTTAAAGAAACAAGACTGTTTTTAGAAGGTCTTAGCGATATTATTGAAGATTTTCGCAAATTCGGCATATAACATTGGAGGATTATTTATGGATAACACAACAATTGCGGCAATTGCCACTCCTCACGGCACAGGCGGAATATCCGTTATACGTGTTAGCGGCAGCGAGTGCATAAATATATGTGATAAAATTTTCAGAGCAAAAAGCAACAAGTCCTTAGTTGATGCCAAAACGCATACAATACACTACGGAAACATAGTTGTTGACGGCAAAATTATTGACGAGGTGTTAGTTTCCGTTATGCGTGCGCCAAATACCTTCACACGCGAAGATACAGTTGAAATCAACTGTCACGGCGGTCTTGTTGTAACAGAAAAAGTGTTGCTGGCTGTAATTTCTGCGGGCGCTACTCTTGCTGCTCCCGGCGAATTTACAAAGCGTGCTTTTTTAAACGGACGAATCGACCTATCGCAAGCTGAAGCGGTTATCGATATTATCAATTCACCTTCTTCACTCGCTTTGTCCGTTGCAGCCAACCAATTAGGCGGCTCTCTGTCTGAGGATATAAATAATTTGCGTGACAGCATTCTTGAGATTTTGGCACAGATTAATGTTACAATTGACTACCCAGAAGAAGACATAGACGATATTGAAAAAGAAGAGCTTATAACTAAGCTTAAAAATGCAAAAGTAAAAATGTCCGCGCTGCTTGAAACCTCACACAGAGGAAAGCTGATAAAAGATGGTATAAATACTGTAATTTGCGGTAAACCCAACGTGGGAAAATCTTCAATTTTAAATCTATTAGCACGTGATGCACGAGCTATTGTAACAGATATAGCAGGCACAACACGTGATGTTATCGAGGAACGTATTACCATAGGCAACGCTGTTTTGAATGTATTTGATACTGCCGGTATAAGAAGCACCTCGGACACTATTGAAAGTCTTGGCATTGATAAGTCTAAGGAATGTATTAAAAATGCTGAACTTGTTTTGTTTGTAGCTGATTCTGTTACAGGCATAAGCGAAGAAGATAAAGAAATATTTGAGTCTTTAGATAAAAAGAATGTTATTGTAATTTTGAATAAATCCGATATTGCCGATATTAAAGCTGATAAATTGTTTGAGGGTTACACCGTAATCAAACTCTCCGCAAAAACAGGTACGGGCTTAGATGATTTGTCCTCTGCTATTGAAGAAATGTTTAAATTAGGTCAAATTTCTGCAGGAGATAGCAATGCAATAACAAATCTAAGACACAAAGAGGCGCTTAGCTCCGCTTTAAATTCACTTTCAGCTGCAATAGCTTCATTGGAAGAATGTATTCCTTATGATATAGTTTCAATCGACCTGACAGACAGCGCGTCACGTTTGGGCGAAATCACAGGAAAAACCGTGTCTGATGAAATAGTTGATAAAATTTTTGCCCGTTTCTGTCTTGGAAAATAGTATATACCTATCACGGCTTTAATAAATTAGTATAAGCCCCCAAAGAAAGGAAGAATCACTTTGAAAGAAATAAAAAAGCAATCTTTTATGGAAGGCGCAGCAGTTTTGGTTGTTGCGCACTTGATTGTAAAAGTAATTGGCGCTTGTTTTAAAATTCCCCTTGCAAATATTTTGCAGGAAACAGGTATGGCGTACTTCACACGTGCCTATAATCTTTACGCTGCCCTTTTTGTTATGGCAACTGCAGGTTTACCTGTTGCTGTATCTAAAATGGTGTCGGAAAGCTTAGCAAAGCAAAACTACGCTGAATTAAAAAAAATACTCAAAGCCGCAGTTGCACTTCTTACCATAATAGGTGCTATAGGAACCTGTGTGCTTTTCTTTGGCGCACGTTCTTTTGCAGTTGGCGCTTTTAATTCTCCTGGCTCATATCTCAGTATTATAGCTATTTCGCCTGCTATTTTATTTATTTCGATATTATCTGCCTTTCGTGGTTATTTTCAGGGGCATTCAAATATGGTTCCCACAGCTTACTCTGAGGTTTTAGAAGCGGTATCAAAGCTTGTTATCGGCCTTTTGGGCGCTTACTTTTTGATGTCAGTTTCATCAGAGGTTGCTGCAGCCGGCGCTATTTCCGGCGTAACCTTAGGCGGCCTTTTGGCACTGTTGTTGTTAGTATTTTTCTATTTAAAAAATAAAAATAACACTCCTTTAACCAACGCAACCAAAGCCAGCAGCAGCAAAAAAATATTTGTAAGACTTTTGACAATAGCTATACCTATCACAATAGGTGCCGCGGTAATGTCCCTTACAAATGTTATAGACACATTTATGATAAGCAACCGACTTTCAGCAATTACTATAGATGAAAATATCTTTAAAACACTTACAGAATTTTTCGGTGTATCCGCTGATAAAGTCCGCATTGGCGAAAACATCTCATCTGCCGCTGCTGATGTTATGTATGGCTCATACTCCGGTTATGCAATGTCTTTATTTAACCTGCCACCGTCAATCGTTACATCTATTTCAATGAGCATTGTGCCTGCGATTTCTGCAGCACTTGCAATTAAAAACCACACTCAGGCAAAGCTTCTTACTGAATCCTCAATACGAATTACTACAATGTTTGCCCTGCCCTGTGCAATCGGTATGAGTATTCTTTCTGCACCCATTCTGATCGCCTTATACAACAATTCACGCGCACAAGACACATTGGCACTGTTGTCCCTTGCTATAATTTTTGTGTGTATTGTTTCCGTTACAACTTCTATATTACAGGCTGCAGGACACGTGTTTATACCTGTAAGAAATATGCTTATCGGCGGTGCATTTAAAATAGTTTCCAATTACATTTTAATCGCAATTCCCGAAATCAACATTGGCGGCGCTCCTATCAGCACATTCTGCTGTTATCTGATCATCGCCTCGTTAAATATTATTTCAATTATCAAGATAATCAAGCCTAAATTCAACTTAAAGGATTTTGTTGTAAAGCCTTTAGTTTCTGCAGTTATAATGGGCGTTGTAGTGTATATTATTTACAACCTCTCAGCACTTGTGTTAGGTTGTCCTGAGGTTTCACTTAAAGTGAACTTTTTAACGCTGACCGCCCCAGTTACACCTGTATTGTCAGCTGTAAGGCTTAAAACAATTATTGCTTTGGCTATTTCAATACTTATTGGTATAATTGCTTATTTTATCAGTATGTG
>JAZQBQ010000058.1:0-75307 GCA_045545755.1 Congzhengia sp.
CTTATAAAGATGTTGTGTAAGCACACACCGGAAACAATAATAGAAGTGTTAGCCTTCGCTCTTGCTCGTCAGTTAATAGTTGGTCACGTGGCATCTTGGGAAAGTTTGATTACTGTTGCAGCAATAGCTGTACTTTTTGCTATAAGAAGATTTTTGCTAAATCGTCACGATATGGTTGAAACTCCTGACGGTCTTGTGGAAATTGACGACGGAGAAGCGGAAGAGTAATTACATGAATTGGTTAGCAATAGCATTTTCTGTATGGAATATTATCGTAATTTTCTTATATGCTATAGACAAGTGTCGTGCAAAACGCAGAGGCTGGCGTATCAGCGAGGCAACCTTAATAGTATCTGCCTTTTTCCTTGGAAGTATAGGTGCTCTGTTGGGAATGGTACTATTTAATCACAAAACCTCGAAAATGAAATTCAGATTGCTTATACCTTTGGCATTTTTTGCAAATGTCGGGGTTGTACTTTTATTTGATTATCTGGTAAAGTAGGTGGCATAATGGCACACAGGGAGTATGTCCGTCATACAGATGGCGACAGAGTGGTGTTGTTTATTCACGGTTTTTTGGGAAGTCCTGAGCATTTTGAAAAGTTTATAGAACTTGTTCCTGATGGTTATGGCATATATAATGTATTGCTACGTGGTCACGGCGGAACTGTGCGGGATTTTTCAAAAGCGTCTATGAAACAGTGGAAAGAGCAGATTGAAGATGTAGTATTTGAATTAAAGACGAGATACAAAGAAATTGTGATAGCTGCTCATTCTATGGGAACTCTGTTTGCTTACGATTTGGCAACAAGGTATCCACAAGTAATAAAAGCACTTTTCATGTTGGGAACTCCGCTTAAAATTGCTGTAAAGGGAACTGCCTTTATCAATTCTTTTAAGTCGCTTTTTGGCTTAATTTCAGATAATGACGAAACAGGCAAGGCTTACGATAAGGCGCACAGTGTAAAGCTAAACCTGAAAATATGGGAATACATTGGCTGGATACCAAGATATCTGGAATTGTTTGCAGAAGCAAAAAGAGGAAGAACGATTATTAATAATGTGAGCGCACCTTGCTATATATTCCAATCTGCAAACGATGAACTTGTATCAAGAAAAAGTGAACAATTCATTCCCAAAAAAGAAAATATTTCTTTAACAGTCCTTGAAAAGTCAGCGCACTTTATTTACCATAGGGAAGATATAGAATTAATGACGGAAAGGTTTAAACAAATTATATAATTTGTTATCCAATAAAAAAACAAAGACTTCAATTTGAAGTCTTTGTTTTTTGTGAAGTAACAAAATTACTTTTCATCTTTATAAATTTCTTTAAAATATTTGTAGGTATCGACCTTCAATTCGCCGCAAGCTTCTTCATCGCAAGCAATGATTCCGTTAGGATGAAGTTGAAGTGCGCTGATTGTCCACGCATGGTCAACGCCGCCTTCTACGCAATGGCGAAGAGCGCGTGCCTTGTTGTGACCACTGATAAGAAGGAGAACTTTCTTAGAGTCACAAACTGTACCAACACCAACAGAAAGAGCTGTTTTCGGCACTTTGTTAGGGTCGTTATCAAAGAAACGAGAATTAGCAATTAATGTGTCCTGTGTCAGGGCACGGATGCCTGTGCGTGAGGTTAAAGAAGTAAAAGGCTCATTAAAAGCAATGTGACCGTCAACGCCGCATCCGCCGAGGAAAAGGTCAATGCCGCCGTATGAGGCAATTTTATCTTCGTAGCGCTGGCACTCAGTTTCAGGGTCATCTGCCATACCGTTAAGAATATTGATGTTTTCACGGGGGATATCAATATGATTAAAGAAATTGTCATACATAAAATACCAGTAGCTCTGGTCATGTTCTTTGGGAAGTCCTACATATTCATCCATATTGAATGTAACAACGTTTTTAAAACTTACTTTGCCGGCTTTGTTCATTTCGATTAAGTTTTTGTATACACCGAGAGGCGAAGAACCGGTGGGAAGTCCTAAAATAAAAGGACGATTTTCTTTATGATTGTTAATCGCGTCGGCAATGTGCTGCGCAGCCCATGCACTCATTTCATTGTAGTTGTCTTTGATAATCAGTTTCATTTTAATACACTCTCCATTTCAAATTTTGAATAAGAATTTGCCGTAATGTATTTCACACAAAAATTATTATAACTTTTTTAAGTGTGTTTGTCCAGTATTTTTCTTGCTTTTTTTAATGATAAAATTGCCGAAAAATGTTATAGCAAAAACACTTGAAAAAACGCTGTACTTTATTTATAATGTAGTAGAATCATATTTATACTGAAAGGGTAGGGAAAATGTATACCAGTTAAAGAAATTTTTGCACAAATTTTACACCAAAACCAGTTTTAATAATTAGAATAATTTTTTCATTGATATAATTTAAAAAGCTGTAGATAATATTAAAAAATGCTTTTGGAGGAACTGAAATGAATAAATTAAGCAACTTAGAGCCACAGAGAGTATTTCACTATTTTGAGGAAATATGCTCCATTCCTCACGGTTCTGGAAATATGGACGAAATAGCTGATTACTGTGTGGAATTTGCTAAAAGGCACAACCTGAGATATGTGCGTGACGAGGCGAATAATGTTGTAATCTATAAAGACGGCACCAAAGCAGGCGAGCCTGTGATTTTGCAGGGTCATATTGATATGGTATGTCAAAAAACTCCCGAAAGTAACATAAATTTTGAAACCGAGGGTCTTGATATTTGTGTTGAGGGCGATTATATTTCGGCAAATGGCACAACGTTAGGAGCAGATAATGGCATAGCCGTAGCTATGATTTTTGCGATTTTAGAGAGTGATACTTTTGTTCATCCGCCAATTGAGGCTGTTTTTACAACTGATGAAGAAATCGGCATGATAGGAGCAGGGAAGCTTGATTGCACAAAATTGTCAGGTAAAAAAATGATAAATATAGATTCTGAAAACTCTAACCTTTTAACGGTTTCCTGTGCAGGTGGCAGTGAATGCAAAATATTAATGCCTGTAAAAAGAACAAAAGCCTGTGGTAAAAAGGTAAACATAACATTAAAAGGATTAAAAGGCGGTCACTCAGGAGTTGAAATTGACAAGGGCAGAGTAAATGCCAACATTTTAGCCGGAAGAATTCTAAATTACGCAAAAAAACTTTGTGATTTTGATATTGTTTCGATTAACGGCGGCGACAAAGGTAATGCGATTCCCCCTGTGTGTAATATGGAACTTGTCGTTAATGAAACAGAGGAGTTTATTTCAAAAATCGAGGACTATTTTGCCCTTGTAAAGAAAGAAATCTCAGAGCGTGAGAAAGATGCTGCCATTTCTATAAGAGTAGAAGATGAAGGAAATTTTGATGCTATAGACAAGGAATCAAAAGAGAAACTTATCTATATGCTGTTAACAGCACCCAATGGCGTGGTAGAAATGAGTGCTGAAATTGAAAAACTGGTAGAAACTTCTTTAAATCTTGGCGTATTAAGGACTGAAGAGGAGCAAATTGTACTGCATTTTTCACTGCGAAGCAACAAACAGACCGCTATGGAATTTTTAGAAGAAAGATTGACGTCGCTTGCTGCGTACAACGAGTGTAATGTGGAGGTTTCGGGTCATTATCCGCCTTGGGAATATAAAGAAAATTCAGCCCTGCAGGAATTATATATTAAAACCTATAAAGAGCATTTTGGCAAAGAACCTACTGTAATTGCTATACACGCTGGTCTTGAATGTGGCGTGTTCGCTTCAAAAATTGAGGGTTTTGATTGCATATCAATAGGTCCTGATATGTATGAAATTCATACCGTCAACGAAAGGTTAAGTGTATCTTCGACGAGGTTAGTTTTTGAATTATTGGTAGACATATTGTCGAAAATGTGATACAATTAACGAAATTTTATCAGACTAAGGAGATATTATGGAAAACAAAAATGAGTTTAAACCTTACGTTCCTGCCGAAAAGATTACTCCTGAAATTACGGTTACTTCGATAATTATGGGTATTCTTTTGGCGGTTGTATTTGGTGCGGCAAATGCATATTTAGGATTAAGAGTCGGTATGACAGTTTCTGCATCTATTCCTGCTGCTGTTATTGCTATGGGCGTTATTCGTGTAATAATGCGAAAAAACTCCATACTTGAAAGCAACATTGTGCAGACTATCGGCTCTGCTGGCGAGTCCGTGGCAGCCGGAGCTATTTTTACACTTCCTGCGCTGTTTTTATGGGCAACCGAGGGAAAGATAGATAAGCCCGGCATTGCAGAGATTACATTTATCGCTTTAATTGGCGGCTTGCTTGGTGTGTTCTTTATGGTTCCCTTGCGCAATGCTTTGATTGTAAAAGAACACGGTATTCTTCCTTATCCTGAGGGTACAGCTTGTGCTGAGGTACTTCTTGCAGGGGAGGAAGGCGGTGCAAACGCTTCGACAGTATTTGCCGGTATGGGCTTTGCAGCGTTATTTAAGTTTATTATTGACGGATTAAAGCTTGTTGCGGGCGAAATTTCTTTCCACGTAAAAGGATTTGCAGGCGAGATAGGCACACAGATTTATCCTGCTGTTATGAGTGTGGGTTATATTTGTGGTGCGCGCATTTCGTCATATATGTTTGCCGGCGGCGTTTTGAGTTGGCTTGTGCTCATTCCTTTAATTGTACTTTTTGGAGCAGATATTATCCTGTATCCCGGTACAGACCCCATAAGCGCAATTTATGCAGAAGGTGGAGCAAGTGCAATCTGGGGCTCCTACATAAGATATATAGGAGCAGGCGCTTTGGCAGCCGGAGGAATAATCAGTCTTATTAAATCATTGCCTTTAATAATCAAAACTTTTAGCGGAGCTATGAAGAGTATGGCGGGCAGCGTGAGTACGTCAACTGAGCGTACTGCTAAAGATTTAAACCTTAAAATTGTTTTGGTTGCTATCGCTGTTTTGACGCTTGCTGTATGGCTTGTACCTGCTATTCCTGTAAGCCTGTTAGGTGCAGTTATTGTTGTAGTATTTGGCTTTTTCTTTGCTACTGTATCATCACGTATGGTAGGCTTGGTAGGAAGCAGCAATAACCCTGTTTCTGGTATGGCCATTGCAACTTTATTGATAGCTACACTTATCTTAAAGGTTACAGGCGCACAGGGTATCGCAGGTATGACAAGTGCCATTGCAATCGGATCTATCATCTGCATTGTATCTGCTATCGCTGGCGATACATCACAGGACTTAAAAACAGGCTATCTTCTTGGTGCAACTCCCAAAAAGCAACAGCTTGGCGAGCTTGTGGGTGTAATTGCTGCTGCGTTTGCAATCGGTGGTACATTGTATCTGTTAGACAGTGCTTGGGGGTTTGGCTCAGAAGAATTAGGTGCACCTCAGGCAACTCTTATGAAACTTATCATTGAGGGTGTTATGGAGGGCAATCTCCCCTGGGCACTCGTGTTTATCGGCGTGTTTATCGCAGTTGTGGTTGAGTTTATCGGTATCCCTGTTTTGCCCTTTGCAATAGGCGTTTACCTTCCTGTTCAGCTTAATGCTTGTATTATGGTGGGCGGTCTTGTTCGTCTTGGTCTTGATAAGTTAAAGAAAAATGAAGAGGAGAAGAAAGCCATAGTAAACGACGGTATTCTTTTCTGCTCTGGTATGATTGCAGGTGAAGGTCTTGTTGGCATTGCGCTGGCGTTACTTGCTGTGTTTGGTGTAGGTTCTGCAATTGATTTATCTGCAAAGCTTACAATTCCTGCAGTTGTTATGAACGTTGGAGGTTTGGTACTCTTTGGTGTTATAATCTTAAGTGTGCTTAAATTCTCACTTTGGAAGAAGAGAAGATAATATGAAAAAGAAAGAAGCAGTTGCTGCAAATTATTTGGACAACATCCCCAAAAGGGAAATGCTAAGCTTTTCATCTGATGATGAGGGCATTGTAACTCTTGAAATCGAAAACAAGGGCATATTAAATAAAATAGCTCAAAAGCTTTTAAAAAAACCGAAAATCAGCTATATTCATCTTGATAAATTCGGCAGCTTTGTGTGGAATTGTATTAATGATGAAAAAACAATTATTGACATAGGCAAGGATGTTGAAGCGGAATTCGGCGAAGAGGCAAATCCTCTTTATGAACGATTGGCAAAATTCTTTCAAATCTTAAAAAGCTATAATTTCATATCATATAAATAAAAATACGGTGCAAAAGCACCGTATTTTTATTTATAAATCAAGTCTGTTTTTAATTTCGCCCCTGTAAAAAGCTCGGATATTTTCTTTTACCTGCTCGATACAGCGCTCTCTGGCATCAATAGCACCCCAGGCCATATGTGGAGTGAGGAGAGCTTTTTTATTGCCAATAAGCTTATAAAAAGGATGGTTTTTGGAAAATGGTTCTTCTGAATAGACGTCGACGCCTATTCCGCCTATTCTATCCTCTAACACGGCATTGGCAAGAGCGGCTTCATCAGTTACAGCACCTCTTGCTACGTTGATTAAGATAGCGTCTTTTTTCATTTGTGATATAAGTTCTTCGTCGATTATTCCGCGTGTATCATCGTTCAGAGGAAGATGAACGGAAATAATATCTGCCTTTTTAAACAGGTATGACAGATTACAGCAGGGGATAGTATTATCCGGTGTGCGCTTAAAGGCAATCACCTTGCATCCGAGTGCCTGAGCAACCGAAGCAACCTGCCTGCCAATGGCACCCAAGCCTACAACGCCCCAGATTTTGCCGTTCATTTCGCTATATGTAGGCGTTAATTTATTCGCAATTCCACTTTTGGTATAGCTGCCATCATGTACATAGTTAGTAAAATCGGATAATTTCATAGAAAGATTTAGCGCCATAGCTATTGTTAACTGTGCAACGCTGTGAGAAGAATATCCAACCACATTGCAAACTGCGATGTTGCGGGATTTACAGTATTCAATATCTATGTTGTCATACCCTGTTGCAGTAATACAAATTAGCTTTAAATTCTGTGCATACTGCAGATTATTTTCGTTGAGCTTTAATTTATTAACAATAATTACATCGGCATCGGTAATTACATTTTTGACTTCATCCTGGGGTGTGTTAGGGTATATAACGGCATCGCCCAGCTCGCAAATGTGCGAAACGTCCAAATCTTCGCCGATGGTTTTTGCATCTAAGTAAACGATTTTCATAATGTCCTCCTGATAATTGTTATCACTATGAACATAAAAAAGTTCGGATAAAAAGCAACTGGTACGCCTGATGCGATTCGAACGCACGACCTACAGAGTCGGAGTCTGTCACTCTATCCAACTGAGCTACAGGCGCATATAAGGCTTGCCGAAGCAAGCCTTTATCACTAATCTTGTGAAATTTTGTATGATAAGGTCATCAAACTATCACTTAAATGTACATTTTCTACTGCTATGTGTTCAGGTACGTTTAATTCCATATATGAGAAATTCCATAGCCCCTTGACACCTGATGCTACCAATTTGTCAGTGATGCTGTTAATCTCTGTTTTAGGAAGTGTCAGCACGGCTATGTCTACCTGATTTTGTATGCAAAAAGATTCCAATGTTGCTACGTCTGATACAGAAATATTTTTGATTTTTGTTCCAATTTTTTTGGGGTCATTATCAAATATTCCGATTATTCGATAACCTCTTTTTTCTATACCTGCGTAATTAGCGAGGGCGTGACCCAAGTTACCTGCACCTACAATGATAAGAGAGTAGTGCTTATCGAGTCCTAAGATTTCTCCAATTTTTTTGTGTAAGTGTTTTACATTATATCCGTATCCCTGTTGGCCAAAATCTCCAAAACAATTAAAATCCTGTCTTATTTGAGAGGCGGTAACGCCCATCTTTCTGCTTAATTCTGCAGAAGAAACTTTTGCAATGTCATGGTCTATTAAGTCGCCGAGGTATCGATAATATCTGGGCAGACGTTTTACCACGACCATTGGTACTAAAGAATTTTCTTTCATAATTTTATGAATAAATTGCAAATTTACTCGTCGGCGTCGTTATATTGATAACCGCAAGCGGAGCAAAAGGCTGCGTTAATTTCGTTTGTCTTATTACATTCCGGACACAATTTTTTATTCATAAGACCGTTTGCTATTTCGTTGAGTTCAGCAAGGCGTTCATAAAGAACATCAATCTTTGTAATAATTTCTTCAAATCTTTCAGGGTTTACCTCTGTATTGTCACGCTGTGCGATATATACCATTTCACCTAAAAGCTTGAAATTTGTGCTGATGTCTGATTTGGTGTTGGCAATGTTGAGTTTTGTTTTTGAAAGTTCAACCAATTCACCTGATTTTTTTGCAACCTTGTCTGCCGTGTTTTTAATTTCAGAAATAATTCTATCCATAAAATGCACCTCCTTTGCGTAAAATATTTTGGGTCGAATTGTGTACAATGTTATTATATCACATATTTTACAATATGTAAAACAAAAATATAAAAAAGTTGAAATGAATAAAAAATTCTTGTAAAAGATTGTAAAATATGATATCATCTTCTATATATTAGTGCAGATATGAGCAAAATAGTAAATGATATTCTAAAATAGTCGAGGCGTATTTATATGACAAAGGAAAACCTAACACTACTTACCGATTTTTATGAACTGACCATGGCAAACGGTTATTTTAAACACGGATTAAAGGATGAAATTGCATATTTTGATATGTTCTTCAGACGTGTTCCTGATAACGGCGGTTTTGCAATTATGGCAGGAATTGAGCAGCTGATTGACTATATTGATAATCTGCATTTCAGTGATGAAGATATTGATTATTTAAGAGGTAAGGGCATTTTTTGTGAGGAGTTTTTGGACTATCTCAAAAACTTTAAATTTGAATGTGATGTATGGGCAATTCCCGAGGGAACTCCTATTTTTCCTCATGAACCAATAATTACGGTAAGAGGTCCGGTTATCCAGGCTCAGTTTATTGAAACTATGATTTTGCTTACCATAAATCATCAGTCCCTGATTGCTACGAAAACCAACCGTATTGTAAGAGCTGCCGAGGGCAGAGCGGTAATGGAATTTGGCTCACGACGTGCTCAGGGGTATTCAGGTGCAATTCACGGTGCACGTGCTGCTTATATTGCCGGTTGCTGCGGAACAGCTTGTACAATTTCAGAACGTGATGATGGAATTCCTGCTTTAGGTACTATGGCTCACAGCTGGGTACAGTTATTTGACAGTGAGTATGAGGCTTTTCGTGCTTATGCCCAGACATATCCCGATTCGTGCACTTTGTTGGTTGACACCTACAATGTGTTAAAATCAGGTGTACCGAATGCTATTAAGGTGTTTGATGAAGTATTAAAGCCTATGGGAAAACGCCCGAAAGGTATAAGAATTGATTCGGGTGATATAGCTTATCTTTCTAAAAAAGCTCGAAAAATGTTAGATGCTGCGGGATATCCTGATTGTGGTATCACAGCATCAAATTCTTTAGATGAATATATTATCAGAGATACCTTGCTGCAGGGCGCGAAAATTGATTCATTTGGCGTAGGTGAACGTCTTATTACTTCTAAGTCAGAACCTGTTTTTGGCGGCGTTTATAAGCTTGCGGCAGTTGAAAAAAACGGCGAAATTGTGCCTAAAATCAAAATCAGCGAAAATACCGAGAAAATAACAAATCCCGGCTTTAAAAAAGTATACAGACTTTTCTCAAAAGAAAGTGGAGAGGCTATTGCTGATGTTATCACATTGTTTGACGAAAGTATCAATGCCGATGAGCCTTATGAAATATTTGATCCTGAGCACACGTGGAAAAGAAAAACAATTACTAATTTCAGTGTTGAGCAATTAACAGTGCAGATCTATGAAAAAGGCAAAAGAATTTATGACAGCCCTGACGTTCACTCAATCAGAGAGCATTGCAAAAAGGAAATTGCAAGACTGTGGGATGAGGTAAAACGTTTTGAATTCCCTCACAAATATTACGTGGATTTATCTCCAAAGCTTTGGGATATGAAGGACGAACTCCTGAAAAAATATTCCAAGTAAAAATATAAAATTGTTCTTAATATCCCTCTGTTCACATAGAATATTGTACAAACAGTACAAGACTTGAGAAAAGAGGGATTTTTGTGATAGACAAGCTCAAAAAAACGCTTTTAAGAACAGTACAGATAAATGCTAAAGGTTATATCTTAGTGGGTGGAATTTTTATTGCGGGGATTGTATTGTCAGCGATTTTAAATATATCGTCAGGCAGTGAAGAAGAAATTAAGCTGTACATAAATGATTTCGTATCCAATGTGAAAAGCTACAGCACCAATTCTGCAGAAACCTTTAGAATTGCTATGAGTGGATATATCAAGTTTGTAATATTTACATTTTTGATGTCTGTTACAGTAATAGGTAATCTAGGTTTGTTGTTGTACGTTCTCATAAAAGGCTTTTCGTACGGTGCAGTTTTTGCAGCTTTGAGCAACACAGCTGGCAGCGGATCAATTCTTTTTTTCTTGTGCGCCATATTGCCACACGCTATAGTCGCCGCTCCTTGTTGTGTCTGCTATTTGTTCTATTGTGTGAAAAAATCATATTCCGTTTTTCGGGGAGCGAAGGACATAAAACAAAATGTGCTGTTTCCGCTTCTATATGGTTTAGTATGCGTGTTGATTTTAAGTGTGAGCGCACTTATACAGGCATACATTGAGCCAATATTTATCAGATTTATTAATTTTTGACAGAGGTGTCTTGAAAAATGATTAAAATATTAGGACGTTACAAGACGTATCTCAATAACAGTAATCTTCACGAAAATACCATTAATGCGTACTATTCGGATGCAGAAAAGTTTGTGGATTATCTTTTTGAAAAGCGTGTAAAAGATCTAAAAAAAGTAGACAAGCGTGCCATATCAGGTTTCGTAAAGCGTCTTGAAAAAGAAGGTAAGTCTGAGTCTACCATAGCCAGAACAATTGCCTCCGTCAGGTATTTTTGCGATTACCTGATAAGCTGCGGAATTGTCGAAACGAATATTGCGCTAAAAGTTAAGCCACCTAAAATTGAAAAAAATCTTCCTGAAATTTTGACGGCGGATGAGGTTATGAGATTTTTAGAGGCACCTTCGGGAAATGAACCAAAAGCAATTCGTGACAAAGCAATGCTTGAACTTTTGTATGCTACCGGAATTCGTGCCAGTGAATTAATCGAACTTAACATAAATGATGTTCATACAAAGCTTGGCTATATTAGATGTAAAAAGGATAATGAAGAGCGCATAATTCCTGTCGGCAGACCATCTATGGCCGCTCTTGAAAATTACCTGAATGTTATCAGAAAAAATATTGCAAAAGACGCAGAACAGGCTCTTTTTGTCAATATGAACGGCAACCGTATGACAAGGCAAGGTTTTTGGAAAATTGTAAAATTTTACGGAGAAGTGGCACAGATTAAAACTAAAATCACTCCCCATACCTTAAGACATTCTTTTGCGGTTCATTTGTTAGAGAACGGAGCAGACTTACATTCCATACAATCAATGCTGGGACATTCTGATATTTCAACAACTCAGATGTACACAAGAATAATAAACAAAAGGTTGCAGGAGGTGTACTCAAAAGCACATCCAAGAGCATAATAAAAGAAGTGCATAAAATGCACTTCTTTTATTATGCTTACTTATTTGGATTAAATGTTGCACAGATGATTTTACCTAATACAACGGCATCGTACTCTATTGCAGTCTTTTTAAAGTACTCGACACCTTTGTCGCAGGTAAGGGTTATTTTTTCGTCGTCTTCTTGAACTGAGCGTATAACTATTGTTTTTAAAGATCTGATAAAAACTGCTGCGAGCTCGCCGTCTGACGGTGCTTCATCTACAGAAAACACAGCTACGCTTCTTTCTGTAATTCCGTAGCTTGCCATATCATTATCGTATGACATAACGGCATAACACTGATAGTCCTTATGAAGCGGGAAAGGACAATTGATTTCGCCCTGATAGTTATCATTTCTGAAAACAACAATACCTCCCTGTAATTGCTTGTAGAACAATGGCACAACAAAAGAAATCTTGTCACCTTCTCTAACTTCGCTTTTCGGTTTGTCGATGTAATCCTTTAACAAAACATCCATACCAACATCAAAAAATAAGGCTATTCTTGCAATAGTTTCTACCTTAGGTACAGAAGTCCCCGAAAGATAGTTGCTGATTGCAGATTTAGAAACTCCCAGATGTTTTGCTAACTCTATATTGCGAATGCCGTTCATTTTTAGCAGGCGTTTTAAATTATAAGCAAAAATATCTCCGTCAAGTATCATAGTCAAAATCCTTTATCTATTTTTTTCTTTTTCTTCTTCTTGAAGTTACTGCCTTGTTATAAAGTATTACTATTACCAGCAAGCCAAGTGCTGTTAAAAACCAACCGTTCAAAAGATACGAGAACACTTGTTTTAGTATGTTTCTTGCTACAGAACGGCTGGCTATAAGGTCGGCTGTTGCTACCAGTTCGCCGTCATAGTAGAAATTAGCTTTTCCGAGAGTCTCGCCCTCTTTTACAGGGGCAGTAATTTTGTCGTTTATTATAAATTCACTTTTTAATAATTCTGCAGTATATGTGTCACGTGGCAGGAGCGCCTTCACATTATCTGTGGTTTTGAGTACTAAGTGGTCTTTTCCCAGTGCCCAACGGACTTTGCAGGTGGATGCAATCTCATCACCTTTAATAACTATGCGCATACGATATTTTGAATACGCATATTCAAACAACGCTTTTGTGTCTTTAAAGGATTGATTGAAATTAGGCGAATTAAAGACAACTGAAATCAGATCAAGCTCATTTCTTACAGCACTTCCTACAAAACAATATCCTGCATCGGAGGTATGGCCTGTCTTAATACCTGTGGCAAATCTGTACTGCAATGAAATGTCGCTATAAGGATTAATGAGAGCGTTTCTAGTGCGGAATATACGCTCTGTCTTATACTTGTTTGTAGGCGGAATGACCAAAGAAGTCATTTTAGACATTTCGGCAAAAGTTTCGTTTTCCATCGCCTTTTGAGCCAAAATTGCCATATCACGGGCGGTGGTGTAGTGGTTTTCGTCGTGATAGCCGTGGGGGTTTGCAAAGTGAGTGTTTTTCATACCTAGTTCTGATGCAGTTGTGTTCATTAGGTCAACAAACTCTGAGATTGAACCTGCCACAGCTTCGGCTAATACATTAGCAGCGTCATTTGCCGAGTGAATCATTAAAGATTCCAACAACTGCTTGCCGGTCAGCACTTCGCCTTGCGAGAGTCCCATATTTGAACCATCACGGTCAATGTCTACCGCTGTTGCACTGGCTGTCAGCTCTTTACTTAAGTCCAGCTTGACGAGTGCAAGGTACGCAGTCATTATTTTGGTTGTGGAAGCAGGGTACATACGGGTGTCTGCATTCTTTTCAAATATAACGGTATTTGTGCTTGGGTTAATTAAAAATGCAGCTTCAGCCTTGATTTCAGGGCCGTATGAAACAAGATTTTGTTCAGGTTTTTCTTTATCTGCGTTTTCATCAACCTGAACGCTTTTGTCCGATTCCTGTTTTTGTTCTGTTTTAGTAGGTTCGTCGCCTTTTACACGATTGCTGTCCTGTGTTGCAAAAGTTGCGTTATATGTAAACGAAGTTGAGAGAATAACTGCTAACAAAATTGAAAATAATTTCTTCATCATTAAACTCCTGTTAAAAAACTATTGTATTTATTATATTACATTTTTCTTCAATGTTCAACAAAAATATATTTTTTTTCGATTTTTATTTATTATAATTGACATATTTAAAAAAATAATTTATAATAAACATATGTGGGTTTATATGGAATAACCTGCTAATTTTGGCTGGAAATAATACACTAAAAGGGGTATTAAATATGGAAAGAAAAATTCTTGTTGTTGATGATGAAAGACCAATAGTGGATATTTTAAAATTTAACCTCGAAAAGGAAGGCTTTGAGGTTCTGACTGCAGATAATGGTTTAAGTGCTTTGGAAATTGCATTGAGCGCTAATCCTGACCTTATCCTGTTGGATATTATGCTTCCTAAGATGGATGGCTTTGATGTGTGCAGAAAAGTACGTGAAAAGTTAAACGTACCGATTATTATGATTACAGCACGTGACGAAGAGGTTGACAAGGTTTTAGGACTTGAACTCGGTGCTGACGACTATATCACAAAACCTTTTTCTGTACGTGAACTTATTGCACGTGTAAAGGCTAATATGCGCCGTGTTTCAAGCGGTGTTTCTGCAGACAGCGATGATAAAATAAGCGTAGATGATAATTTCATTATTAACGCAACACGCTACGAAGCAGTTAAAAACGGAGAAGTGCTCGATTTGACCTTGAGAGAGTACGAGCTCTTAAAATTCTTAGTAACACAGCCTAACCGTATTTTCACAAGAGAAGCACTGTTATCAAGTGTTTGGGGCTATGAATTTTACGGAGATGTAAGAACTGTTGACGTAACAGTAAGGCGCCTTCGTGAAAAGATTGAAGACGATTCAAGTAATCCTGCATATATTCTTACAAAACGTGGTGTGGGATATTATTTCAAAAAATAACTAAAAAGGAATTTATGGATATGTTTAAAAGTTTGCAATTAAAACTGGCAACCATATTTGTACTTCTTGTGCTTGCAATAATGTCTGTTGCAGGCACATTTTTAGTACTCCGCGTATCTGATTTTCATCATAGCAGCTTTGAACGCATTGTGTCTGCTGCAATTGAGAACGAAAATTTTTCCGGAGTACAGAGTGCAGCTGAACTGAATAAAATAATTAAAAACAAAAGTGCAGATATTGAAATCAGCAATTACAGAAACTACTACATCATTAATCGCGAAAATGGGGAAGTGCTATACGGCTCTGTTAAGAGCGGCAGAGATGTTTATATTGATTCTGACAACTATATTAAGGCACTTTCGGGCGAGATTGGAAGCCGTACTGATATGCGTCGCTCCTTTATGGATTATGCAAAACCCGTAAAAACTGCTGGCGGCGATTATATAATATATGTCAAGGACACCAAAGAGGAATTTAGAGATGTCCTCAGGCGAATTGTTATTATAATTGCTCAGGCTGTGGCTTTTAGTGTTGCCGTTGCAATAATAGTAGGCTACTTTCTCGCAAGAACCATTACAACGCCTATTTCTAATCTTACAAAGTGCGCCAAAAAGATTTCCGAGGGCGAATTTGACACCAAGATAGAAGCAACCAAATCCAATGACGAGATAGGTATGCTTACTGAGAGCTTCCGTGATATGTCCGGAAAGCTTCAAAAGACAATCTCTGAAGTTTCTACGGAAAAAAACAAGATGGAAGCAGTTATCCAGAATATGACAGACGGTGTCATAGCGTTTTCCAAAAATGGTAAGATAATTCACATAAATTCTACTGCAAAGAAAATGTTGAACATTGATAAAATTGAAAAATACAAGTTTGACAAGCTTTTTGAAGAATTAAACGCTGAAATTAAGATTGGCGACCTTCTTTATCTTGAAGGAAATCGTTCCTGCGAACGTGAAATAACACGTGACAAGCTTACATTAAAGATTAATTTTGAAGTCTTTGATAACGAAAAAAACAAGACAGACGGCGTTTTGTCTGTGTTGCATGATGTAACCAAACAACAAAGACTCGAAATGTCAAGACGTGAATTTGTGGCAAACGTTTCTCACGAATTAAAAACTCCTCTAACCACTATAAAATCTCACGCCGAAACTCTGTTAGATGTTATTGGTGAAAATAAAACTGCAGAAACCTTTACAAATACGATTTTGAACGAAACAGACAGAATGACAAGGCTTGTTAAGGATTTACTGCTTATTTCGAGTCTTGAGGGAAAAATCGTACTTAATAAGACGATGTTTTCATTAAAAGATATGATTAACGATGTAGTGTCTACTATGACCCTTGTTGCTGATGAGAAAGGTCACAGACTGCAATTTGAAGCTGTTGCCGAAATCCCTGAATTTTATGGAGATAGAGATAAGCTGGAGCAGGTTTTGTATAATGTTATATCAAATTCTATAAAATATACTCCTAATGGCGGCAAAATAACAATTAAGGCAGGAAGACTTTACGGAGAATTTTTCGTTGAAGTAAAGGACAACGGCATAGGAATTCCTGAAAAAGACTTGAGCAGAATATTTGAAAGATTCTACAGGGTAGACAAGGCTCGCAGTCGTGAACTTGGCGGTACGGGCTTAGGACTTTCGATTTCAAAGGGTATAATTGACGCTCATGGCGGCACTATAAGAGTTGACAGCGAAGTAGGAAAAGGCACAAAAGTTATGATTTCCCTTCCGGTTTCAAAGACAAAATAAACCGGGAGAAAAAGTAGAAAACGCAAAGCTATACACAGGCAAATAACCAAAGGAGAAAAGTAATGTTTGCAGATACAGCACTAATCACAGTTAAAGCAGGAAATGGCGGTAACGGCTTAGTTTCCTTTCATAGAGAAAAGTATATTGCCGCAGGTGGTCCTGATGGCGGCGACGGCGGTCATGGCGGAAATGTTATATTAACAGTTGATCCGCAGATGACAACGCTTTACGATTTTCGCCACAAAAGAAATTATAAAGCAGGAAACGGCGAGGACGGCAAGGCAAAAAAGTGTTTTGGCAAAAATGGCGAACACCTTTACATCAAAGTGCCTGCTGGAACCTTGGTAAAAGATGCAGAAACAGGAAAAATCATCGCTGATTTAAAAAAAGCAGGGGATGAATTTATAGCAGCCCAAGGCGGCAAAGGTGGATTTGGAAATACGCATTTTGCTACACCAACACGACAGGTGCCTAAATTTGCAAAACCAGGTCAAAAAACCAACGAACGAGAGTTAATTTTGGAATTAAAGCTCTTGGCTGACGTTGGGCTTGTCGGATTTCCCAATGTTGGTAAGTCTACGCTTTTGTCAGCTGTAAGCAGCGCACGCCCCAAAATTGCAAATTACCATTTTACAACGCTTGAACCTAACCTTGGCGTTGTAAATGCAGGGGATGCAGGTAATTTTGTTATGGCTGATATTCCGGGTATTATCGAGGGTGCCAATACAGGTATAGGTTTGGGACACGAGTTTTTAAGACATATAGAAAGAACACGTCTTTTGCTGCATGTAGTAGACGTTTCAGGTATAGAAGGCAGAAATCCAATAGAAGATTTTGAAATAATCTGTGAGGAAATGGAAAAATTCAATCCTGAGCTGCCGAATAAGCCTCAAATAGTCATTGGAAATAAGGTTGATGTTGCCTTTGACGATTCTGTAGTTAAGAAATTTGAGGAAAATATGAAATCAAGAGGCTATGAGGTATATCTCATTTCTGCTGCTGCACATAAAGGTACGGCAGAGCTTATGAAAATCGTTGCAGGAAAGCTTAAGGATATTCCTGTTCCTGAATTTGATGTTGAGGAAGATAATTTTGAAAGCATCAAAGAATTAGGCGATAACTTCAAAGTGGAGAAGCGTAATGACGGCTATTATGTTGAAGGCGAGCTTATTTTAAAGATTATCGGTAGTACAAATTTTGAAGATTACGAATCGCTGCAGTTCTTCCAGAATGCACTTCGCTCAAACGGCATAATCAAGGCTTTAGAGGACGCAGGCATCGAAGAAGGCGACACAGTAAAAATGTATGACATTGAGTTTGACTTTGTTTATTAGGAGCAAGTTATGGACTTTAAAGCAAATGCAAAGATAAATCTTTCCTTAGATATTACAGGAATTTTACCTAATGGATACCATAGTGTTTCTATGGTTATGCAGTCTGTTGAATTGTGTGATATTGTTTCCATAGAAAAAAACGAAACGAAAAACATCACTGTAACAACCGATAATCCGCAAATACCCGACGGCAAAGAAAATCTTGCTTACCGTGCCTGTGAATTGATGATAAACGAATACAATATTCCTTATGGTTTTGACATTAAAATCAAAAAGAATATCCCCATTGCAGGTGGTATGGCGGGTGGCAGCACAGACGCTGCTGCTGTAATGCGGGGGATAAACGAAATGTGTAATTTAGGTGCAAGTACTGAAGACCTTATGAAACTAGGTGTTACACTTGGAGCTGACATTCCTTTCTGCATTAAAAAAAAACCGGCTCTTGCTGAAGGAATAGGCGAAAAGCTGACCGAAGTAAATGGGCTTTCAAAAGACTTATATATTCTTTTGGTTAATCCCAACGTCTTAATTAGTACTAAAGAGATTTATAATAAGATAGACAACGAAAAATGTTTTAACACAGTTGACAATGAATCTTTGATTTTGGCTCTACGCAATAGGAACATTAAAAAAGCATCTATTTATATGAAAAATGTCATGGAAACGGTTACAAGTGAAATTTGTCCCGAAATCAAGCAAATAATTAACAAATTATGCGATAAAGGTGCAAAAGTCGCTCTTATGAGCGGCAGCGGAGCAACCTGTTACGGTGTTTTTGAAAGCAGAGAAAAGGCGATTTTGGCTCAAACGGAGTTTGGAAAATATTTCACGGCGATAACTAATCCTGTAGAATAATAAAGGAGTTATTACAATGAGAAAAATCAAAATTATTACATCATTAGTTTTAGTTTTTATCATGGCGATGACATTTGTTGCCTGCGGTAAAGACAATCAGGAAAACGGAGGTAACAAAATGGAAAGACAGTATGTACAGATTGAGATGGAAGACGAAAGCAAGATTGTTATTGAATTATTGCCCGAGTACGCTCCTATATCAGTTGAGTTCTTTTTAGAGCTTGTTGACGACAAGTACTATGATGGCTTGGTATTCCACAGAGCAGTAGAGGACTTTATGATTCAAGGCGGCTCTCCCAATGGTGATGGTATTGGCGGCAGCGGAAGAACGGTAAAGGGCGAATTTTCAAGCAACGGCTTTACTAACGACCTTTCTCACACAAGGGGTGTTGTTTCCTTTGCAAGAACAAATGTAATGGATTCAGCCAGCGGACAGTTCTTTATTATGCACGGTGATGCCGATTACTTAGATGGAAATTATGCAGCGTTCGGCAGAGTAGTTGAAGGTATGGACGTGGTTGATAAAATAGCAACAAGTCCCAAATCGGGCGAATCTTTAATAGATAAACCCGTGATGAAAACTATTAGATTACTTAAAAAATACACACCTGCTCAGTAAATTTTTGTTAAAATAGGAATATTTTTCACAAAATTGAAAAAAATACTTGAACATTGATTAAATTTAGTGTATTATGTTTATGTTAAACAAATAACAATATTTTTAGGAGGAATTCCAATATGTCAGTAAAAGTTGCAATTAACGGTTTTGGCCGTATCGGTCGTCTGGCTTTCAGACAGATGTTCGGTGCTGAAGGTTACGAAGTAGTAGCTATCAATGATTTAACAGATCCTAAGATGCTTGCTCATCTTCTTAAGTACGACTCATCACAGGGCAGATACGACGGTCACACAGTTGAAGCCGGCGAAAACTACATCGTAGTTGACGGCAAAAAAATCACAATTTATTCAGAACCCAAGGCTGCAGATCTTCCCTGGGGCGAAATCGGTGTAGACGTAGTTTTAGAGTGCACAGGTTTTTACTGCTCAAAAGAAAAGTCACAGGCTCATATCGATGCTGGTGCTAAGAAGGTTGTTATCTCAGCTCCCGCTGGTAACGACTTAAAGACAATCGTTTACTCAGTAAACGAAAACACACTTACAGCTGATGACACAATCATCTCTGCTGCATCTTGTACAACAAACTGCTTAGCTCCTATGGCTAAAGCATTAAACGAGTATGCTCCCATTCAGTCAGGTATCATGTCCACAATCCACGCATACACAGGCGATCAGATGATCTTAGACGGTCCTCACAGAAAGGGTGACTTAAGACGTGCTAGAGCTGGTGCAATCAACATTGTTCCTAACTCAACAGGTGCTGCTAAGGCTATCGGTTTAGTTATTCCTGAACTCAACGGCAAGCTCATTGGTTCAGCTCAGCGTGTTCCTGTTGCTACAGGTTCTACAACAATCTTAACAGCTGTAGTTAAGGGTACAGACGTAACAAAAGAAGGTATCAATGCTGCTATGAAAGCTGCTGCTTCTGATTCTTTCGGTTACAACGAAGATGAAATCGTATCATCAGACGTTATTGGCATCAGATATGGTTCATTATTCGATGCTACACAGACAATGGTTTCTAAGATTTCTGATGACCTTTACGAAGTACAGGTTGTTTCTTGGTATGACAACGAAAACTCATACACAAGCCAGATGGTTAGAACAATCAAATACTTTGCTGAATTAAACTAATTTAGTAAACTTTGCCCCGAGAGAAATCTCGGGGTATTTTTTTGTATTTTCTCCAAAAACAACTTGCTTATTTTGTATTATTATAATATAATATAAATCGAGAATGCATATTTATAAATTTTATGGAGTGGGTCGTATGAAGATACTGCTTATTGTAAATAAACAAAAGGACAAAGATTTTCTTCTGGCTAACGAGGTTGTGCAAATTATTGGCGATAGAGCACAGATTTTTGCTGAAGAAAATATAAAAACTGATAAGCTTTGCGGCGTTACCTACATAAGCGAGGAGCAGTATTCCAATATGGATATTTTCCTTGTTATTGGCGGCGACGGAACGCTTTTGTCTATATCAAAAACTGCATCATTACTTCAAAAACCTGTAGTAGGGGTAAATTTGGGCAGATTGGGCTTTTTGTCTGAAATTGAAAAAGAAAACCTGAATGAAGATATTGACAAGCTGCTTAAAAAAGATTTCAAAATTCAGGAACGTATGATGCTCGGTGCAGAGCTTAATGATGTGAGTGATATATATGCTCTTAATGACATTATCGTTGCCCGTGGAAATTCCTTGCTAAAAATATTAGAATTTGACGTATATTTGGATGATGAATTTGTAGACCATTTTAAAGCAGACGGTATTATAATTTCTACACCTACAGGCTCTACTGCATATTCACTATCTGCCGGCGGACCGATTGTGGATCCCTCAATGGACATAATGATTATTACGCCCATTTGTCCCCATAAGATGTATTCAAGAACTATTATAGTATCTAAAGACAAAAAGGTAACAGTAAAGAATTGTTCTTCTGATGACACTACAGCTATTGTAGCTGCAGACAGTCAAATAGTTGGCGAAATATCAAAAGGAGAAACAGTTCTCATAGGAGCTGCAAAAAACAACTTCAAACTTATAAACCTGCACGGCTTTAAGTTCTTTAGTGTACTACATAACAAGCTTGTTAAAAAGGAGAATTAGGATGAAATTATCTAGACACTCAAAAATCCTTGATTTAATTTCAAAATACAATATTGACACTCAGGAGGAACTTGCAAGGCGTTTATCTGAGGATGGTTACAATGTAACACAGGCAACAGTCTCAAGAGATATCAAAGATTTAAAGCTTGTAAAGGTTTTGGATGATTCTGGTGTTTATAAATATGCACAGAGCGGCACAAAAGAAACCTCGGCTTCTGACAAAAACCTCAATTCAATACTTGTTAATTCAGTTGTAAGAGTCGATTATGCCTTAAATAATGTTGTTATAAAAACTCATTCAGGTATGGCTCAGGCGGTGGGATTTGTTATTGATTCATTGGGACTTGAAGAAATTCTTGGATGTGTTGCAGGCGATGACACCATTCTTTGTATTACAAAAACCGAGAAAGCTGCAAGTCATCTTGCTGATAAAATCAACCTGATGGTAAAAAGCTGATTTTGAAAGGATTGTTAATTTATGCTTTTTAATTTAAGCATTGAAAATGTTGCACTAATTAAAAAAGCTGATATAAATTTTTCTGATGGGTTTAGTGTTTTGACAGGCGAAACAGGTGCCGGTAAATCTATGCTCATTGGTTCTGTTAATATGCTCTTAGGCGAGCGTGTTGGAAAGGATCTTATCAGGCGAGGGGAGTCCTATGCTTATGTGGAAGGACTTTTCTACGTGAATGCTGCGGCAAAAAACGAGTTAAAGACCTTTGATATTGAGGCTGATGAAGACGACAGTTTAATAGTCTCAAGAAAGCTTTCTGCAGACGGCAAAAACATTTGCAAGGTTGGAGGCAAAACCGTGTCTGTTTCAGTTCTTCGTGAAATTGGGAGAAATCTTATCAACGTTCACGGCCAGCACGACAATCAGGCACTTTTGGATGCAAAATGCCACATTGATTTTTTAGATGCTTATTGTGCAAGAGAACACACTCAGTTATTTGACGAATATACACAAAGCTACGCTGAATTAAACGTGTGCAGACGTGAACTGAAAGAGTTGGATATTGACGAGAATGAAAAACTGCGTAAAATTGATATTTTGCAGTACGAAATAGAAGAAATATCCAATGCCGGAATAATCCCTGGAGAAGAGGAAGAATTAAAATCAAAGCGTAATTTCATAAAAAATAAAGAGCAATTCACAAAAAGCTGTGCCGCTGCATTATCTTTGCTTTACGAAAATGATGATGTAACAGCACATAACCTGGTATCACAAGCATCTAGCTTAATTGATAAGATTGATGATGAAAGCTTGGGCAACATAGCTGAAAAAATCAATGAAATACTTTATGGAATTGAAGACTTGTCTGCTGATTTAAGACGCCAGCTTGACAAGATTAATTTTGATGATATGTCATTAGACGAAATTGAAGAACGTCTTGATATTATCTATCGTCTTAAGAGAAAATACGGAGATAGTGAAGAAACTATTTTAGAATATCTTGATAAGGCACAACAAGAGTTAGATAATATTACATTTGCTGATGTAAAAAAGGCGGAATTAGAAGCAAAAACCTTAGAATTGCTGTCAAAAACCGAAAAAATCGCCAAAAACATCAGCAAAGTAAGAAAAGAAAATGCAAAAACAATCGAAGAACACATTAATTCGCAACTTAGTGAGCTTAATATGAATGGTGCTTGCTTTGGTATATTATTCGAGGAATGTGAACTGGGTAAAAAAGGTACTGATAGAGTTGAATTTTTAATTTCAACAAATCTCGGCGAACCCCAAAAGCCTCTTACAAAGATAATATCAGGAGGAGAGTTGTCCCGAATTATGCTCGCTATGAAAAATGTCTTAACTGAGGGCGACAGTGCAGATGCTTTGATTTTTGACGAGATTGATACGGGTATAAGCGGTGTAACTGCAGGTAAGGTGGGTGTTAAACTCTCAGAAATTGCCAAGAAAAAACAGGTTATATGTGTAACTCATTTGCCCCAGATAGCAGCTCTTGCTGACAATCATTTCAAAATAGCAAAGAAAAGCAGTGATGATGAAACGAATACATACGTTACTGAGTTGTCCGATCAGGAAAAAGTGGAGCAAATCGCATATATGATTAGTGGCGATGAAAAGTCACAGACATCAATCGCTCAGGCACAGGAAATGATAAATAAAAAAATATAGTTTTTTAAAACGATAAAAAGACGGTAGACACAAAATATGTCTGCCGTCTTTTTATTTTTTAATTTTCTCTATCAAGAACCGTTTGTACCTTTAAAAGGTCTGTTGAATTATATGAACCTGCCGTTATTACTACACAGTCATTTGCCTTTACATAGCCGTATCGTTTTGAGCAGGCAATGGAGTGGTCAAACAAGTCCTCTGCATTTACCTGATAAAGAGATTTAACAGGATGAACTCCCCAGGAAAGAGATAACTGTTGATAGGTCTTTTCATTTGGGGTTGTTGCGATAATAGCCTCTTTAGGTCTAAATTTTGAAACCTTTCGTGCTGTATATCCGGACTTTGTAATAGCAATAATGGCTTTGGCTTTGATGTCGCGCGCGGTAGTGCAGGCAGCATCGCATATTGCGTTTGTAACGTCAGTTGCATTGTTTAAATACTGAAAATTTTCGTAAGAGTTTAGCTCAAATGCGTCTTTTTCAGCCTGTCGAGCAATTTTAGCCATAGTTTTTACAACTAATTCAGGGTGGTCGCCAATGGCGGTTTCTCCTGATAACATAATAGCCGAAGTGCCGTCAAAAACAGCGTTGGCAACATCGGTAATTTCCGCTCTTGTAGGTGTGGTGTTGTGTATCATAGACTCAAGCATCTGCGTTGCGGTAATAACCATTTTACCTGCGCGGTAGCACTCTCTTATAAATTTTTTCTGGAGCCCCGGTAAGCGTTCAAATTCAATTTCTACACCCATATCGCCTCGGGCGACCATTATTCCGTCCGAGTGGTTTAGAATTTCTCCAAAATTATTTACGCCCTCAATATTTTCGATTTTTGCGATTATCTTAATATTGTACCCGCCATGATAGTCAAGAAAATTTCTCACTGCGATTACGTCATCTTTGGAGCGCACAAAGGATGCGGCTACAAAATCAGCGTCTACTTTAACTGCAAATATGAGATCTTTTTGATCTGCTTCGCTAAGATAAGGAATATCAAGTTGCACATCAGGTACATTGACGCCTTTTCTGTCAGAAATTTCGCCGCCTGAAACAATCCTGCACACAATATCCGTATCGGTTACACTTTCTACCGTCATACTGATGTGGCCGTCGTCAATCAAAACCATATCGCCTGGTTTTAACTGAAGAGGAAGGTGCTTGTAGGAAATTGATACTTTTTCTTTTGTCCCTTCCACATTATTGGTAGTCAGCGTAAAAATGTCACCGTCGGTTAAAATTTCTTTGCCACATTTAAACTTTCCGACTCTTATTTCAGGACCCTTCGTATCCAGCATAACAGCTGCAGGCATATCTAAAGTATCACGTACTTTGCGGAATAATTCAATGGTTTCTTCGTGATATTCGTGAATGCCGTGAGAAAGATTAATGCGTGCCACGTCCATTCCTGCCTTCAACATTTTGAGTATAGTTTTTTCGTCTCTTGAAGCAGGACCCAATGTACATACTATCTTTGTTTTGCGCATTTTTGCCCTCCGTGGGATTAGTTATTTTCTATTTTCAAAACTAAGGTTTGTGTTACTTTTTCACCGGGTTTTAAAATTCTTAATTTGCCCTCTTTTCTGACAATATCACGACCGTCGGGATTTACATTGCCGGGCTCCAATCCCAATACGTATTCGCCTGATTTCATTAATTTCCATTGGGTAAAAGCAGGCAGCTCGTTTACGTCATAGTTGATGGACAATCCAAAACCTAAATCGGGGTTAAAGATTTTTGCAAATCCTGTGTTCATATCGTAGTAGAAGCACTGCTCAGCATATCCTACCTGAGGCTTTTCCATAATAAGAGCGCAGTCAGTGCCTTTTTCAGCTTCCGCATCTCTGGGGTGCATAGATTTTGAGTCTAAAGTTATTATTGAATTTTCTGATAATAAAGGATAGCCCATATTCATATGATACATAATCAAATACGGAGTTTCTTCAAAATCAATATTTTCTACTGTGTCACAAATTGTTACTTCGTTTTTATCTAACGAGCATTCGTATTTTCTGGTAAGTAAAAGCTTGTGACCGAAAAGTCTTGCGTCACGAACAGTGAGTACAATGTTAATTTTATCATCGTCTATCCAATAAGAAACATTTTCGGCCGGAGTGTTTGAAATTGTACCGTGCAATGGCAATTCCTCTCCGTTGTCAACGCAAGGAGAGCCTACTGCTGTAAGACCGCAGGTTGTAAGCAAACCTGCAGTCATAGATTTTAGGAAACCTAATCCTTTGTTGTCGTAGTATTCAGGGCCTACATAACCGCAAGGACCAAAGAACACAAGATTTGTGCCTTTGTAGTACATTCTTGAAATGTCGCCTGCGCGGTCTAAAGATACCGTGAACATGAGACCTTTGCCGTTATTTACCTCGAGTATACGCATACCGTCGCCTTTTCCGCCGATTAATCTGTGTTCCTCAACGCTATAAAGCTGAGAGGTGTGTCCAATATATTCTTTCATTATTTAATCCCTCCAATTCGTGTAAAATTATAGCACAGAGTGAAAAATATGTCAATAGAGCTAAGTTGCATAGCAGGTAAAATATATTCGACAATTTTGCGTTTTTTCGTTGAAAATATTTTACTGTTATGATATACTGTATAAAGATAAATTATAAGGTGTGATTTTTGTGACCAGACGAAAAACTAAAGCAATTAAAGTGGGTAAAATTGGTATAGGCAGAGAATATCCTATATCTATTCAATCCATGTTAAATACTAAAAACGGCGATATAAAATCAGCAATGGAGCAGACTGTAGCATTAAAAGAAGCGGGCTGCGATATTGTGCGTCTTGCTGTGAGTGATGAGAGAAGTCTTGATGTTATAAAAGCGCTAAAAAAAGAAGTAGATATACCCTTGGTTGCAGACATCCAGTTTGATTACAAAATGGCTATTGCTTCTATTGAATGCGGTATTGATAAGGTAAGACTCAATCCCGGAAATATTGGCAGTGAAAGACGTGTCAAGGAAGTAATTGCTGCTGCTAAAGAAAGAAATATACCGATTCGGGTGGGAGTGAATACCGGCTCTGTTTCGTTAGATATAGCAAAAAAATACGGCAGATACAGTGCAGAAGGCTTGGTTTATGAGGCTACACGTCATATTGAAATTTTAGAGGATAACAACTTTAATGACATAGCAATTTCACTTAAAGCATCAGATGTAAATACTATGATAAAAGCCTATAGATTGATGGCTAAAAAGTGTGATTATCCTCTGCATTTAGGTGTTACAGAGGCAGGTCCTACGTATACTGGTACCATTAAATCAGCCATTGGCATCGGCTCACTTTTGGCAGATGGTATCGGCGACACAATAAGGGTTTCTCTAACAGATAAGCCTGTGGAAGAAATCCGAGCGGCAAAGGAAATTCTAAAGGCACTTGACTTGCGAGAAGGCGGACCAAAACTAATATCTTGCCCCACCTGTTCACGTTGCTCGATAGATCTTATTGATATTGCAAAAGAGGTAGAAAAAAGACTTAATTCATTGAATAAAGACGTTACAGTTGCAGTTATGGGATGTGTTGTTAACGGTCCGGGCGAGGCGAGTAACGCAGATATTGGTATTACAGGCACCAATGGGGAAGGACTTATTTTTAAAGAAGGTAAGGTCATTAAAAAAGTAAAAGAAGAAAATATTGTAGACGAATTGTTTAACGAAATTGATAAAATGTTCTAAGGAGATATAAGATGTCCAATTTGTTGGCTGAATTAGCGGGAGTGGAATTTGCGGCTCAATATGAAAGTGTAAATGTTACCAACTGCACAGTGAAAAAAGAAGATATGACTATGAGTGTGGACATGGAATCTGACACTTTTCCTTGTGCGCTTCCGTTTGCAAAGCTGCGCTCAGCAATAAGAGCGAAATTCGGAGTGTCAAAAATCAGCTTTGCGGTAAAGTATATCAATTTTAAGCTGACAGATGATAATATAAATACCTTCTACGATAACGTAAGGGAGTATGTTTGTTTTAAAAATCCTGCCATGTCAAAAGTATTGATGGGAAGCAACGCCCAAATAAACGACAATGACTTAATTATCCATTTGCGTTTCGGTACAGAAGAGATGCTCTTAAATGCAAATATAGATATATTAATCAGCGACTACATAGAAAATAGTTTTAACTTAAAACTGAATGTTAAATTCGATATAAAAGAGGTCGAGGAAGAGAAGCTTTTAGAGGAGATTGAAGAAAACAAGAAAACCTTTGCCAAAGATTTTGTTGTTAAAACAGATGTAGTAGAAGCACCCAAGAAAAAAGAATTCATCAAAAAGGTTGAAGACGAGGAAGAAAAGGATAAAAACCTTATTATCGGCAGAGATTTTTCGGGAGAGGTAACTGCGCTTTCTGATATTACCGAATACAGCGGAAAGGTCATAGTGGCAGGCAAAATTGTAGGTTTTGAAACTCGTGAAACCAGAAACGGCAACCATATTTTGTCTGTTTATATAACTGACGATACATCGTCAATTACCTGTAAATGCTTTGTAAAACCCGATAAAATAAAAGAAGTAGAGGGCGCACTAAAAGGTGCAAAAGCAGTTACGGTAAAAGGCGATACTGTGTATGACCAGTACGAGCACGAAGTAACCGTAAAAATAAATAATCTTAAATTAAAAGATGTAAAGACCCGTATGGATAACTCGGAAACAAAAAGAGTTGAGCTGCACGCTCATACTGTTATGTCTGCCATGGACTCGGTGGCAAAAACCGACGAGCTTATAAAAACTGCAGCAAAGTGGGGGCATAAAGCTATTGCTATCACGGACCACGGTGTTGTGCAGGCATATCCCGATGCTTTTGATGCAGGCAAAAAGAACGAAATCAAAGTAATATATGGTATGGAAGGTTATTTGATGGGCGACGAAACAAAAATCGTCTACAACGAAAAACCGATGTCTTTAGACGGAGATTTTGTCGTGTTTGATATTGAAACCACAGGTTTAAAGGCGAAATTCCACGAGCTTATTGAAATTGCCGGTGTAAAAGTATCAGGGGGCAAAATAACCGAAAGATTTTCAGAATTTGTTAAGCCCACAACTGAAATATTACCTCACATAACCGAACTTACCAGAATTACAAACGAAATGGTAAGTGGTGCAGATAATGCAGAAAATGTTTTAAAACGCTTTGTAGAATTTGCAAAGGGTTGCGTTTTGGTGGCGCACAACGCTAATTTTGACGTAGGATTTTTGAAAAGATATGCCGAAAAATTTGGTGTTCCATTTGATTTTTGTTACATCGACACATTGGGGCTTAGCCGTAAGCTTGTAACAAATATCAAGCGTCATAGACTTGACCGTGTTGCAAAAGCTCTGGGAATTCCTTTTGAGGGGCACCACAGAGCTATAAACGATGCGGAGGTAACGGCAAAAATATTCAATGTCTTTGCGGACTCTTTGCAACGCAAAAACATTACAAATGTTACTGAAATTAATGAACAGTTAGTTGACGAAACAATAAAGCAGTACACAGACCTGTATCACATAATTTTGCTTGTCAAAGATATGACAGGTCTTAAAAATCTTTATCAGCTTGTGTCTACATCTCATTTAGATAATTTTTACAGAAAACCCCGTATTTCTAAAGAGGTTTTGAATGCTCACAGAGAGGGATTAATAGTAGGAAGTGCCTGTGAAGCAGGAGAGCTTTACAGTGCTGTTTTATCAGGTAAAACCGAGAAAGAAATAGAAGAAATCGCAAATTATTACGATTATTTGGAAATACAGCCTTTGCGAAACAATGAATTTATGTTGCGCGAAAATATTGTGTCATCATTAGAGGATTTAAAAGAAATCAATAGAGAAATTGTAGCTTTGGGCGATAAATTTGCAAAACCTGTAGTTGCTACCTGTGATGTGCATTTTGTAAATCCTGAGGACGCCATATTCCGTGAGGTTTTAATGGTAAGTCAGGAATATGACGATGCAGAGTTTCAGCCACCGCTATATCTGCGTACTACGGAAGAAATGCTTGCAGAATTTAAATATTTAGGAAGCAAGAAGGCTTACGAGGTTGTAGTTGAAAACACTAACAAAATAGCTGATTTAATAGCGGATATTCGTCCTATACCAAAAGATACATATCCGCCGGAAATGCCAGGAGCGACAGAAGATATTCAACGAATGTCTGATGAACGTGCCCATGAAATATATGGCGAAGTGTTGCCTGATATTGTAAAGCAACGTATGGAAAAAGAGCTTGTGCCTATTATTAAATATGGCTTTTCAGTTATGTATATGATAGCGCAAAAGCTTGTTACAAAGTCATTGAGTGACGGCTATCTGGTAGGCTCCAGAGGTTCTGTTGGTTCTTCGTTTATTGCTTATCTTATAGGTATTACAGAGATAAATTCACTTCCGCCTCACTACATTTGTCCTGAGTGTAAAAATGTTGAATTTATCACAGATGGCTCTGTGAGCTGTGGTGCCGATTTGCCCGATAAGGACTGTTCTGCTTGCGGTCACAAGTACAAAAAAGAGGGTTACGATATTCCATTTGAAACATTCTTGGGTTTTGACGGCGATAAAGAGCCTGATATTGACCTTAACTTCTCAGGAGAGTATCAGAGCGTTGCCCACAAATACACGGAAGAACTCTTTGGTGTGGGTCACGTTTACCGTGCTGGTACTATTGGCACTCTGGCTGAAAAAACTGCTTTCGGTTATTTGAAAAAATATGCTGAAGCTAAAGGAAAATCACTAAATAAAGCCGAAGAAATGCGCCTGTCACAAGGTATTGTCGGTGTTAAACGTACAACGGGTCAGCACCCCGGCGGTGTTATGATTGTGCCTAAGGCCAATGAAATATATGAGTTTTCACCGATACAGCACCCTGCAAACGACAATGATACTGATATAATAACAACGCACTTTGACTACCATTCAATAAGCGGTAAGCTGTTAAAGCTTGATATTCTGGGACACGATGATCCTACAATGATTAGGATGCTTGAGGACCTGACGGGCCTTGATGCAAAGACAATTCCTATAGATGACAAGCCTACTATGAGCCTGTTTACAACAACAGAGGCTTTAGGAATAACTGCCGATGATATTGGCACGCCTGTAGGTACATTTGCCGTACCTGAATTCGGCACGAGATTTGTTCAGCAGATGCTTATTGAAACCAAGCCCACAACTTTTGGAGAGCTTATTCGTATTTCGGGTTTGTCACACGGGACTGACGTTTGGACAAACAACGCTCAGGAACTGGTGCGTGAAGGCGTAGCAACGCTGCCTGAGGTTATATGTACACGTGACGATATTATGCTTTATTTATTGCTTCATAATTTACCGCCCCTTGATTCATTTAAAATAATGGAAAAGGTAAGAAAAGGCAAAGGCTTATCGCCTGAAGATGAGGCGCTGATGCGGGAAAACGATGTTCCTGAGTGGTATATTGCTTCCTGTAAAAAGATTAAGTATATGTTCCCCAAGG
This sequence comes from Congzhengia sp., assembly GCA_045545755.1. Lineage (GTDB taxonomy): Bacteria > Bacillota > Clostridia > UBA1381 > UBA9506 > Congzhengia. Next base: position 30,797 of record JAZQBQ010000058.1, read on the forward strand.
CGCACGCTGCTGCATACGTTACAATGGGCTTTAGAATTGCGTATTTTAAGGTACATTATCCCATCGCTTTTTACATAGCTTACTACACAGTTCGTGCTACTGAATTTGATGCAGACTTGATGCTGAGAGGAAAAGAAAGAGTAGGAGCTGCTATGGCAGAGCTTAACGCATTACCAAATCCTACCCAGAAGGAAAAAAACCTTGTTACAATTTTAGAAGTCGTTAACGAAATGTACGCGCGTGGAATTTCGTTACTTCCTGTTGATTTGTATAAATCACACGCTACTAAATTTGTAGAGGAGGACGGTGCCATAAGACCCCCTCTTAACGCCATAAACGGCGTATCCGACGCTGTGGGACAAGCTATTGTTGAAGCGCGTGAAAGCGGCGGACCTTTTATATCATCAGAGGACCTGATGCGTCGGGCGAAAATAGGTAAAGCTGTTATTGATAAGTTAAAGGAGTACGATGTTTTATCGGAGATTCCTGATACCAACCAGATAACATTTTTTGATTTTTAAAGCATTGGAAAGGATATGATTTTTTGCTCTTAAAAAGACCGTTGTTTTACATTTGTTTGTCTTTCGTTTGCGGAATGTATATCCTTTCAATTATGTCTTTTGAAGCCGCATTGTTTGCTTCTATATTTGCAGCGTTGGTGTTCGTGATAGTCTTGCTTAAAAAGATTAAAGCTGCAAATGTAATTGTTATGCTTTTGTGTATAGTGTCCTTTGGCTTTGGTTGTGTCAGATACGAGATATCTAATAACATTAAAGCTAAAGAGCTTTACACCTGCGTTGATAATCTTACGCAGATCAAAGGCGAGGTTATAGATAATCCGGTTTTGACTGAAAAGACCGTTTATTTTATCGCAAAAGTAACCTCAGCAGACAAAGACGGAAATGTTATTTTATGTGATGAGAAGGTTCGGTTTTCGCACTTTATCCAAGAAAATACAGATGTGACAGAACTAAATATCCCTGCTTTGGGAGATATATTTTCCGTAATCGGTACAATAACTGTTCCTAACGGCGCAATGAATTCCGGCGGATTTGACTATTCACGTTACCTTAAGGGGGATAATATATTCTTTCAATGCGAATTTTCCCTTGATGATTTAGATGTTACAGACCGCATTAATCGTCCTTTTTTACACTTTTGGGCAAATTTCAGAGGCAAATGTATTAATTTATTCGATAAAGCCTTTCCCAATGAGGAATGCTCGGTACTAAAAGCTTTTGTTTTGGGCGATAAATCATCCTTAAGCGAAGAAACTAAAGAGTCCTTCTCGGCGAGTGGTCTGTCACATATACTTGCGGTTTCAGGGTTGCACGTTGTTGTGTTTTCAAATGCTATAGCAAATCTTCTGAAGCTTTTGAATAAATCAAAGCGAAAACAGATGATAGCCTCTGCAATAGGCGGCGTGTTTTTCGTTTTGTTTACCGGTGCGTCGGTTTCTGCCATTCGTGCAGGTGTTATGTGTGTAATGGCACTTTTAGCAAAACTAATATACAGAAAAGCGGACTCAATTTCAGTTTTGGCAGAGATTGCGGCTATTTTTTGCATTATAAATCCTCACATAGTATATGATGCATCTTTTATGCTGTCCTTTGCTGCAACGGCAGGTATCCTTGCGCTGACAGACAGTATAGCTGTTATATTTAGACCGATAATAATAAAACTTGACAAAGAAAAGTTTTTACATCGCAGAATTGCTGATAGCATAAATGTTTTTTGCGTCGGTGTATCAGCACAGATTTTTGTAATTCCCATATTAATATATCTTTTTAACGGATTTTCTGTTATGTCTGCTATAGCAACCGTTACAATAAACCTGCTGCTGATGCCAATGTTGGTTGGTGGATTGGTGTTTTGTGCATTATCTTTTGTAAGCAAGCTTGTGGCAGTTCCTGCAGGTGTTGGAATATATTTTTTGGCAAAGGTTGTCATATATGTTGCAAGGTTTTTTGGAGGCTTTGGCTTTTCCAAGGTTGTCCTTGGTACAGTAACACCGTTTTTATTGCTTTTATACGCAGCTATAGTTGCTGTGGGTATTTTTGCAATTAGAAAAAAGAAGCTTCATTTTATAACTGCCCTTGTCTGTACTGCTTGTTTAATGACGGTATATCTTATAAACTCTGTAGTTAATTACGGTATAGCTCAGGTGTCATTTATAAATGTGGGCAACGGCGATTGTGCTTTAGTTAAAGCGCCCGGTGATTGCGACATACTCATAGATGCAGGAGGTAGTGCAAACAGCGAAACCAGCGGACAGTACATAATTGCTCCTTATCTTATAAAGAATGGAGTTACTGATGTTGAATATGTGATACTGTCACATACTCACTCTGACCATGTCAATGGTCTTTTAGGATTGTTTGATATAATGAAAATAGGACATATAATTATGCCTTATAACGCAGAAAACACCGAAGAGGCACAAAGGATATGCGAAAAAGCGAAAGAATATAATATTCCTATAACTTATTTTATTCATAATGATGTACTGGAAATAAATAGCGATATTAAAATAACTGCCATAACGCCTGATACAAAGCAAACTCTTGTGTCAAAGGATGCAAACGACAGTTGCCTGACGGTGCGGCTTGATTATGGTGAAACCTCGTTTTTGTTTACCGGCGATATTACTATAGATATAGAAGGGTATATTCTGGACTGTTACCCTGATATGCTAGATGCAGATGTGCTAAAGGTTGCACATCACGGCTCGGATAGCTCAAGCAGTCAGGAGTTTATTGATGCAGTAAGTCCTGAATTTGCCTATATTCCTGTCGGTAAAAATTCTTACGGACATCCCGCACAAAGTGTTATTGACAGATTAAAACAAAGCGGAAGTCAGGTATACAGAGCAAACATTCATCGGGATGTGACATTTTATTTTAATCAGGAGGAAATCCGTGGCGTAAAATACACGCCTATAAGGTAGGGAGATTTTTATGAATTATGATGAATTTAAAAAGTACTTAAAAGCTGAAAATATAGGTAAAAACATCTTCTTGCTTTATGGGGAAGAGATATTTTTAAAAAGTCATGGTAAAAAGGAGCTTTTGTCGCGAATTTCTCCTGAGGGAATGACTGAATTTAACATTTTTACCTATGACGGCAAAAAGTATGATCTAACTTCAGTTAAAGAAGCGATTGAAGCTTTGCCTGTGTTTTCCGATACAAAACTTTTGATTTTTAATAATTCAGGAATTTTTTCGTTAACGGGTAAGGATGCAGCAACGAAAGAATACAGAGAATTTTGGGAGGAGATTATAGACGAAATTCCTCCGGAGGTCTATATTGTATTTGATGAAGAAAAGGTAGATAAGAGAAGCGGTATCTACAAGAAATTGCAAAAAAACGATTCCGTAGTTGAATTTTCTTACCTTTCGGAAAGCAAAATGATAAACTGGACCGTAAGCCTCTTTAAAACTATGGGAAAAATCATAGGGCCTCACGACGCTAAATACTTAATAGAAATAACACAAGACGGAATGACATCTGTAAAGCGAGAAGCGGAGAAAATTGCAGCTTATACACAGGGCAGAACCGCCGTTACCCGTCAGGATATAAATGACGTTACTGTTCCTGTTGTGGAAAACAGAGTGTTCGATATGGTAGATGCACTGCTTTCTAAAAATGCTCCCTTGGCTTTATCTATGCTTAATGACCTTTTGGTATTAAAAGAAGACGAAACACGAATATTGGGAGCTATATCTTCAAATGCCGATAAGCTGCTGACGGTTAAATTGCTTACCGAGGACGGGGTAGACAAAGCGCAAATAGCATCAAAAGCAAAAATAGCTCCGTTTATTGTGAGCAAATATATTACCTTGAGTTCAAAATACAGCTCTTATGATTTAAAAAATCTTTTGACAAAATGTATTGAAATAGATAGTATGTTTAAGCTCACAAGAGGAGATAAGGCTGTTATTTTGCAGTCGTTTATTGCCGAATTTGCGGCAAAGTGATAATTTCATAAAAAGTTCACAATTTAGCACTTGACTTTCTAAAAGTTAAGTGCTATCTTTATATTAGCACTCAAAGAAGATGAGTGCTAATAACGAGGTGAAAGTATGGAACTTAACGAAAGAAAACGTAAAATTCTTAATACTATCATAAATGAATACATCTCATCTGCAGAGCCTATCGGCTCGCGGCATATAGCGAAACACGCAGACCTTGGACTGTCAAGTGCTACTATAAGAAACGAAATGGCAGACCTTGAAGAAATGGGGTACTTAGAACAGCCCCACACATCAGCAGGCAGAATACCTTCTGACAAAGGCTATCGTTTTTATGTAAATGAGCTTATGGGCGGGTACGAAGCCACACAGCAGGATATTGACTTGTTGACTGCTGCTATGACTGTAAAAATACATCAGTTTGACAAGGTTATTCGTCAGGCGTCGATGCTTTTGTCGCAGCTTACAAATTATACCGCATTCTTGATGGCGCCGGAGATGAAGCACGGAGCAATTAAAACTATAGAGCTTATTCCTATTGATAATACATCAATGCTTATAGTTTTGGTAACTAACGAGGGTATAATGAAGAACAAACGGGTAATCATACCTCGTGGTATAAATAGCGAATATATTCCCAAAATATCGTCTGTCTTAAAAGAAAAGCTTACAGGCTTATCCTTAGACGAAATTGGTGTAAAAAAGATTAACGAGATAAAACAAGCCCTTGGAACAAACGAAGAAATGCTTTTCCCTGTCCTTGAGTTTATTTCAGAAATTATCGACGATATTCAAAAAGAAACAGACGTTTACTTAAGCGGCGTATCAAACATCTTCAATTTTCCTGAATACAGGGATATTGACCGTGCAAAAGAGTTTATTGAATTTTTGGATGACAAGAATTCGATTACTCGGGCTGTTACTGATACAGACGAGGATGACGACAGAGTTATTCGCATCAAAATAGGCAAAGAAAATGATATGGATATTATGCAAAACTCAAGCTTAGTTACCGCAAACTACAGAGTAGGCGGTCGTAATGTAGGAAAGATAGGAATAATTGGTCCTACACGTATGAACTATTCAAAGGTTGTTGCAAATATAAATCAGATTTCACAATATCTGGAAAAGCTTTTAAATGAAATTTATTACGATGACAATGGAGAGTGAGCAGATTGGCAAAGAAAAACTCAAGCGAAAATACAGAAAATTTAAACGAAGAAATAGTTGAAGAAGTTACTGAAGAAGCAGCGGAAGAAGAAATTCAGGAAACTATTGAAAAAGACAAGTACGACGAGCTCTATGATAAGCATTTAAGGCTTATGGCAGAGTACGATAATTTCAAAAAACGCACCCAAAAAGAAAAAGAAGAGCTTGGCACATTTACAGTGGCGGCTACTGTTGAGAAGCTTTTGCCTGTTATTGATAATTTTGAACGTGCCCTAGACAGTCTTACTGATGAGGAAAAAAATAAATTTTCCGAGGGTATAGAAATGGTCTACAGACAGATGATGGAAATTCTTGACAAATTGGGTGTTTCAGAAATAGAAGCTGTAGGATGCGAATTTAACCCTGAAATCCACAATGCGGTAATGCATATAGATGATGAAGAATCAGAGGCAAACACCATTGTAGAGCAGTTTATGAAGGGTTATAAATACAAAGATAAAGTTATAAGATATTCAATGGTAAAAGTTGCAAACTAATTTTAGTTAATAAACATTTGTTAAAATATAGGAGGAAAAAATTATGGCAAAGATTATTGGTATTGACTTAGGTACAACAAACTCTTGTGTAGCGGTTATGGAAGGCGGCGAAGCTGTTGTTATTCCTAACGCTGAGGGCGGCAGAACAACACCTTCTGTTGTTGGTTTTTCAAAAACAGGCGAAAGACTTGTTGGTCAGGTTGCAAAAAGACAGGCAGTAACAAACCCTGAAAAGACAATTATCTCCATTAAAAGAGAAATGGGTAACTCAACAAAAGTTCAGATTGATGATAAAAACTATTCTCCACAGGAAATTTCAGCAATGATTTTACAGAAGTTGAAAGCAGACGCTGAAAGCTACCTGGGCGAGCCTGTAACACACGCTGTTATTACAGTTCCTGCATACTTTAACGACGCTCAGCGTCAGGCTACAAAGGACGCAGGTAAGATTGCAGGTTTGGAAGTACAGAGAATTATCAACGAACCCACAGCAGCAGCTTTAGCTTATGGTCTTGATAAAGACAACGACCAGAAGGTTATGGTTTACGACTTAGGTGGCGGTACATTCGACGTATCAATCTTAGAGCTTGGCGATGGTATCTTTGAAGTACTTGCTACAGCAGGTAACAACAGACTTGGCGGCGATGACTTCGACCAGAGAATTATAGATTTCTTAGCAGCTGAGTTCGCAAAAGAAAACGGCATTGACTTAAAAGCTGACAAAATGGCACTCCAGAGATTAAAGGAAGCTGCAGAAAAGGCAAAGATTGAATTATCAGGCGTAACAACCACAAACATCAATCTTCCATTTATTACAGCAGATGCTACAGGTCCTAAGCACTTAGATATCACAATGACACGTGCGAAGTTCGATGAATTAACAGCAGACTTAGTTGCAGCTACAATTGAACCCACAAAGAAAGCAATGGCAGATGCAGGACTTTCTGCTTCTGATATTGATAAAGTACTTTTAGTTGGTGGTTCTTCACGTATTCCTGCAGTTCAGGAAGCTGTTAAAAACATCACAGGCAAAGAACCTCACAAGGGTATCAACCCTGATGAATGTGTTGCAGCAGGTGCGGCAATTCAGGGCGGTGTGTTGTCTGGCGATGTAAGCGGTATCGTTTTACTTGACGTAACACCTTTATCACTTGGTCTTGAAACATTAGGCGGCGTATTTACAAAGCTTATTGACAGAAACACAACAATCCCTGCTAAGAAATCTCAAATTTTCTCAACAGCAGCAGATGGACAGACAAGTGTTGAAATTCATGTTTTACAGGGTGAGAGAGAATTCGCCGCAGACAACAAAACTCTCGGTCGTTTCCACTTAGACGGTATTCCGTCAGCTCCCCGTGGTGTTCCGCAGATTGAAGTAACATTCGATATTGACGCTAACGGTATCGTTCACGTATCAGCAAAGGATATGGGTACAGGTCACGAACAGAATATTACAATTACAGCAAACACAAATCTTTCAGATGAAGAAATTGATAAAGCTGTTAAAGAAGCTGAACAGTTTGCAGCAGAAGATAAAAAGAGAAAAGAAGCTGTCGATATCAGAAATAGCGCTGATACATTAGTTTATCAGAGCGAAAAGTCTTTGACAGAATTAGGCGACAAAGTAGATGCGGCAGATAAAACTGCAATCGAAGGTCTTATCAATGACGTTAAAGAAAAATTAAAAGGCGAAGATACAGAAGCAATTAAAACAGCTACAGAAGAGCTTTCTAAGAAATTCTATGAAGTAAGTTCAAAAATTTATCAGCAGGCTCAGGGTGCAGAAGGCGCTCCTGGTGCAGAAACTGATCAAAATAATGATAATGTAGTTGATTCTGATTTTGAAGAAGTAGAATAATATACAAACGCCACCAAAACCCATAGCAGTCAGGCTATGGGTTTATGGCGGTTAATAAAGGGTGAATTTTATGGCAGACAAGCGAGATTTTTATGAAGTCTTAGGTGTTCAGAGAAGCGCCACAGACGATGAGATAAAAAAGGCATACCGAAAGCTTGCTAAAAAATACCATCCGGACTTAAATCCCGATGACAGCAGTGCAGAACAAAAATTTAAAGAAGTAAGCGAGGCTTACGAAATATTATCGGACAAAGAAAAGCGTTCAAGGTATGACCAGTTTGGTCACGCAGGAGTAGATCCGAATTTTGGTGCCGGTGGCGGCGCAGGTGGTTTTGGTGGCTTCGGCGGATTTGATATGGGCGACATCTTTGGAGATATTTTTGGTGGCGGATTTGGCGGTCGCAGCAATGCGCGCAGAGGTCCCCAGCGAGGCTCAAATGTATCCACAGAAGTAACAATTACATTTGAAGAAGCAGCATTCGGTTGTGAAAAAGAAATTAGTTTATACAGAATAGAAACTTGTCCTGACTGCAGCGGTTCAGGCGCAAAGGCAGGCACAGAGGTTACCACCTGTTCTGTGTGTGGCGGTCGTGGTCAGGTAACTACTACCCAGCGCACAATTTTAGGTAATATGCAGACTGTTACTACCTGTTCTGCCTGTGGTGGTAAAGGTAAGATAGCTAAAGAACCCTGTTCTAAGTGTGCAGGAAAGGGCAGAGTAAAGAAGAGCCGTAAGATAAAAGTTAAAATACCTGCAGGTATAGATAATGGACAGACGATTTCTCTAAGCGGTCAGGGAAATGCAGGAGAACAAGGCGCACCAAATGGCGATTTGTATGTTTCAGTATATGTAAAACCCAGTTCAATATTTGAAAGAAACGGCTATGATGTATCCTACAAAATGGATATAAGCTTTGCAGAAGCAGCGTTAGGTGCTACTGTAGAAGTTCCCACATTAGATGGCAAGGTTAAATACGAAATTCCCGAAGGTACACAGCCCGGAACAGTATTCCGATTTAAAGGAAAAGGCATTCCTTATTTAAAGAGAAGTGGTAGAGGCGACCAGTATGTAATGGTTAATGTGGTTGTTCCGAAGAAACTTTCCGGCAAGCAAAAGGAATTATTAAGAGAATTTGCGGGAATGACTAACGGAAAGGAAAAATCAAAAGGTTTCTTTGATAAAAAGAATTAATTGGAGTTGATTTAATGTCAAACTTACTTAAAGAGAACAAAAACGGATGGGAAACAGTAACAGAAGCTGAAGAAACGGCCATATTCGATTTTTGTGAAGGATATAAGGATTTTATTGATAGTGCAAAAACAGAGCGCCAGGCGGTAAAAGCGGCGATAAAAATTGCAAAAGAGCACGGCTTTATTGATTTAAACAGCAAGGATAGCTTAAAAGCAGGAGATAAAGTATATTTTATTAATCGTGAAAAATCAGTTTACCTTGCGGTAATCGGCAAAGAAGATATTACAAACGGCATTAATTTTATTATAGCCCATCTTGACGCACCGCGTATTGATATTAAGGCTAATCCTTTGTACGAAGCAAACGATTTAGCGCTTTTAAAGACGCATTATTATGGTGGATTAAGAAAATATCAGTGGATCACAATTCCACTTTCTTTGATTGGTGTAGTATACAAAAAGGACGGAACCTGTGTTGAAATTAATATAGGCGAAAACGAAAATGATCCTGTGTTCTATATTACAGATTTAGCACCTCATCTTGCAAAGGACCAGGTGCAGAAAAAAATGTCTGAGTGCATCGAGGGTGAAAATTTAAACATAATCATTGGCAGCATGACAAAAGACTGCGATAATGACAAGTTTAAAACGTCTGTAATGGAAATTCTCAATGAAAAATACGGCATCACAGAAGAGGATTTCCAAAGTGCAGAGCTGGAAGCTGTACCAACTGCCAAGGCTCGTGATGTAGGCATTGACAGAAGTTTAATTGGTGCATACGCTCACGATGACAGAGTGTGCTCATATACAGCATTAATGGCGATGTGTAAAACTGATGCTCCTGATAAGACAATTGCTTGTGTTTTAGTAGATAAAGAAGAAATTGGTTCTATGGGCAATACAGGTATGAAGGGTGCGGCGTTTGAATATATAACAGCTACTCTAATTGCAAAGTCAAAGCCTGATTATAATGAATTGATGAAGATGACACTTTTTAGAAATTCATATTGTTTATCAGGCGATGTAACTACTGCCTTTGACCCCAATTTCCCTGAGGTTAATGACAAACTAAATGCAGCATATTTAGGACATGGTGTAAGTGTGTCAAAATATACAGGCTCAAGAGGAAAGTACGATACATCAGATGCCAATGCAGAGTTTGTGTCAAAGGTGCGTAAATGCTTTGATGAAAACGGTGTTATGTGGCAGATGGCAGAATTAGGCAAAGTAGACCACGGTGGAGGTGGAACGATTGCCCAGTATGTAGCAAATCTTGATGTAGAAGTTCTTGATTGCGGCACAGCGCTCTTATCTATGCACGCTCCTGTCGAAATTGCGTCAAAGTTTGATATTTATATGACGTATCAGGCATATAAGGCGTTTTACGGTTTAAAATAATTTTAAAAATCCACAGTTTAGCTGTGGATTTTTAAGCAAGTGGTGATTTTATGGATGTTACATTAAGGTATGCAAATTGTGATGATATTCCAGCTCTTAAAAATCTGTGGCAAATCTGTTTTGGCGACAGAATGAGATACATTGATGTGTTTTTTGAAAAAATGTTTGTGGCTGAAAATACAGTAGTTGCAGAGGTTGATAAAAGAGTAGTAGGAGTGGTCTACATTCTGGAACGTACCCTGTCAGGTAAAAAGCTTATGTATGGCTATGCTATTGGTGTATCTCCGGAATACAGAGGGAATAATATCTGTGAAAAGATGTTAGGATTTATCAAAAATAAGGCTGAAAAAGAAAACTGCATCTTTGGACTGCATCCTGCAAATGACAAACTGGCTGATTTCTATAAAAGAATCGGACTAAATGAAATGTACTACTTAAAAGAAGTGGATGCTTCTGATTTTAATTCTGATGCAGTGTATGATTTAGAAGATATCGGCGTTGATGAATTTCATAATTTGCGAAAAATGGCTTTCGAAAACTGTGTAGAATGGAATAAAGGCGCCCTTGCGTATATTTTGGAGAATGGTGAAACTGTAAAGAAAATAACTTTACAGAAAAAACCTCTCTATTTCGTAATTTCAAAGCAAGACAACAGTGCGCTTATTAAGGAAACAAATGCAGCAGACGATGAGATAAAAGACGTTAGCACAAGCATTAAAAAATACTTTGGTGTAGAGGATATAACTTATATTTTGTCAAGTGAAAGCACTTTACAAGGTACTGTAAAACCAATGATACTGGGGTTTTCTAGTAAAAATCCCGATGTTTATATGAATTTATTTTTAGATTGAGGTAATGCAAATGAAAGAAAAAAGAGTGTGCGACTCTTATGCAGAGCAAGTACAGATATTAACTCAGGCGAATTTAAACGGCTATTCACGACTCTTTGGCGGTCAGTTGATGGAGTGGATAGATATTGTGGCAGCAGTTGTTGCAAGACGACATTCAGAATGTAATGTGACTACCGCAGTTGTAGATATGCTCGAGTTCAAAAAACCTGCTTATGCCAATGATACAGTTATCATAAAGGGCAAGGTAACATATGTGGGCAGAACTTCTATGGAGGTAAAGGTAGAAACGTTTGTAGAAGCTCTGTGTGGCGAAAGAACACTTATTAATACAGCGTATCTTTTAATGGTAGCGTTAGACGAAAACGATAAACCCACAGAAGTTCCAAAACTTCTAATTGAAACCGAAGAGGAAAAAAGAGAACTTGAAGCAGCAAAACTGCGAAAAGAACGAAGATTAATATGCAAAAAAGAGACCGTATAAAAAACGGTCTTCTTTTTTATTAACCTTGTTTGTAAAAAAATCAATTATATTTACCAAAAAACTTTTAACTTAACTTTACATTTGGTGAATAATGTAGTAAAATAAGTATGTTATTCATTATCAGTAATATAAGAGGTGTTTTTATGAAATTATATAGAAATTTAATTATCCTTTTTGTAGCGATTGCAGTTTTGGTGGGAGCTTTTATCGGCGTGTCTATGATAGTTCCCAAAAATGAAGAACCAAAGACGGAAGAACCCTTAACTTCTGAAGCTATATCTGTATTTGAGATTGATTCAAACACCATTACTAAGGTTACGGTAAAGACTCCTGAGGAGGAGTACTCGATTACCAGATCGGGCGATAACTTAATTTTATCAAACGGCACAGGACTCAACATATCAAAAAGCAAACTTCAATCGCTTATTTATTCCTGTTCTTCTGTTTCGGCAAGTAAAATTATGACAGAAAAGGCCGAAGACGCATATAAGTTTGGCTTTGATAACGCAGAAAGCTCTGTTACCATCGAAACACAAGATGGTGCATCTAAAACCATATTGATAGGCGATGCGACTTTGGATAACAAAAGCGGATACATAAAGCTTGCAGACAGCGATACAGTTTATCTTAAAAGTATGTATGGCATAGATAATTTAACGCCTGAATACAAGGAGTTTATTGACAAAACTCTGCTAACTATAGATACAAGCGATTTGTCTTTGTTAAAGAATGTTTATATTTCAAAGCAAGGCAATACAGCTGTTAAGCTTGAATACATAAACATTGCAACACAAGCCGAAGAAAAGTATGCATGGAAGATGACTACACCTGTTTACGCTGATGTAAACGGACAAGTATTATCCGAACATGTGCTGACACATTTGGAAAATCTGGCTGCGGTTGATATAGCTGAGTCACACGTCAAAGATCGTAATCTGTATGAATTTAGTAATCCTTATGCGGTCTTTTCAATTGAATATGACAGCAAAACCACAAAGTTAATTTTCGGCAAAAGCTACAACGATTACAGATTTGTTATGATAGATGGCTACGACAGCGTTTATACGATTAAAGATTCGGCTGTATCATTCTTAGATGTTCCGTATCAAAATCTTATGAGTCAGCTTATTCATGTTGAATACATTGATCAGGTATCTAAGGTTGAAATTACGGGCCCTGATACTGATATAACAATGGAAATCAGCGAAGATGAATACAAAATCAATGGAAAAACAATCGAGAAAAAAACCTTTTCCAAAGCTTATCAGGCAGTAATAGGTATAAGCTTGGATAGTGTGGACTTAAATGCTGTCTCATCAGGAAATTATGACGCTACAATCAAATATACAAAAAATGACGGAAGCACCGTTACAGTTGGATTTGTTTCAGTAAGCGACCGTAACTATCTTGCTGTAGTTGACGGAAAAGGAAACAGTATAACAGCCAAAAAGAATTTTAACGAGGCAGTAGACTTCGTTGTTAACACATACAAAAAGGCAAAATAAGGAGGCGGCCACAATTAACCGAAATCAATTTAAGCAGATAATCAAATCAAATGTTTTGCTTCCTGCGTTTGTCTATGATCAAAACACAGACGCTGAAGAAACTTTTTATGCTCATATTGAGTCAGGTGCAAATGTGATTGTTGCTCCTACCTATCTGCATAATTCAGAAAAAGCCAAGAAAAAAGCACTGTTAGATACAGTAAAAGCTGCGGGCGAAAAGGTGTTTGTTGCAGGAGCTGTATGGGCAAATCCTGAAAAAACTTTTTTTTCGGATGGCGTACTTTCATACGATGCTTACTACAAAATCATTAAAGAAGAGGTAAAACTCATATATGAAACACACCCTGTATCAATTCTGTTTTTGATGGGGTTTGATACTTTAGCTGAGGCAAAATATGCAGTATATGCAGCCCAGGAAGCCTGCGACTTACCTATATGCTTGTGTCTTGATTTTAAAGATAAAAATGTTTTGTCCGATGGATACGACATACCAACTGCAGTTATTACATTGCAGAGTCTTGGAATAAGTGCTTTAGGCATACAGGCAGAAAGTCCTGATGCTGTATTTGATATTTTACTTGAAATGAAAGAGTTTGCAGCAGTTCCACTTTTTGCAATCCCTGACGCAAGCTCCCATATTACACCGTATGAATTTGCAGAGTATGCTCACAACTACGTAAACAACAAGTGTGTAATGTTTGCTGCGGGCAAAAATACGGATGAGAGATTTACCGCTGAAATCGCAAAGGAACTATGGCAGGCAGAACCTTTTATGCCCGATTTTCCTACTGTTAATGCAGTTTGTGGCAAAAACAACATCTTCTTTATGGACTTTGAAAATAACGTCATAGGCAAAAATAAAGAGCTTATTGAAATTGATTTAAAAGGACTTACCCAAGACAAAGAAATTGATGAAATGATATTAAAAATAAAATCTGCAGGACTGCCTCCGGTGTGCTTTAATTCAAAAGAGTTAGGTGTTCTAGAGCGTGCTATGAAGGTATATCCCGGCAGAGTTGCAATTAAATCCGATGAATATGGTGAAATTGCCGCAAAAGAATACGGCGCCATTATTTTAAACCAAGGAGAAAACTGATATGTACGCATTACCCATTGCTAAATTAATAGAGGAATTCTCAAAGCTTCCCGGAATAGGAAAGCGTTCTGCAGAGCGTCTTGCTTTTCATATATTAAAGCAGCCAAGGGAAAATGTTGAGCGTTTTTCAAAGGCATTGACAGAAGCTAAGGATAAGATTACATTTTGTCCTGTTTGCCAATCTTTAACAGATGATGTACCTTGTTCTATCTGCTCAAATCACAAGCGTGACAGGTCTGTTATCTGTGTTGTAGAAAATCCTAAAGATATTCTTGCAATGGAAAAAACAAAAGAATTCAACGGTTTATACCACGTTTTGCACGGCGTTATTTCTCCTATTGACGGTATAGGACCTGATGATATTAAGATTAAAGAGCTTTTAATAAGAACAAAGGACAATAGCGTCAAAGAAATAATAATGGCTACAAATCCTTCGATAGAGGGCGAAGCCACCGCTATGTATATATCGAATTTATTTAAGAATTTTGGCATAAAGGTCACAAGAATTGCTCACGGCTTACCTGTGGGCGGAGAACTTGAATATGCTGATGAAATTACCCTTACACGAGCATTAGAAGGAAGACAGGAGATATAATGGAATTAAAACCTAATGAAGTTATTGAAGATTTAGGCGAAGGCTATAAAATAATTCAGAATAAATCAATGTTTTGCTATGGTACAGATGCTGCCGTGCTGTCTGATTTCATCGTGGCAAAACCAAAAGAAAAGCTGATTGATTTATGCAGTGGTAACGGAATTATTCCTATACTTCTTTGCAAAAAAACAAGATGCAACGATATAACCGCTTTAGAAATACAAAAAGAGGTGTGCGAACTTACCGAAAGAAGTGTAAAACTTAACGACTTAACAGAACGTATAAGAGTGGTTAATGGCGACTTGCGAGAGGTTAAGAGTAAATTTCCTTGCGGCTATTTTGATGTTGTAACCTGCAATCCGCCGTATATGCCAGCCGGAACAGGCAAGATAAATATTAGCGAGAGCGTGAATATCGCTCGTCACGAAATAATGTGCACATTAGAAGACGTTGTGAAATCTGCAGTGTATCTTGTAAAAAACGGCGGCAGATTTTATATGGTACATAGAGCAGAGCGGCTTTCAGATATTATTTATTTAATGAGATGTAACAATTTACAGCCCAAAAAACTTACTATGATACAAGCTAATCCCGAAAGCGAACCATCTCTTGTGCTGATTGAAGCTCAAAAAGACAGAAAAAGCGGACTGATTATAACCAAACCCATATATGTAAACATTTAACGGAGGATAAAATGAGCGAAAATTACGGTGTTTTATACCTTGTTGCAACCCCGATTGGAAATCTTGAAGATATTACTTACAGGGCTTTAAGAATTTTAAGCGAGGTTGATTTTATTGCAGCCGAGGACACAAGACATACACTTAAGCTGCTTAATCATTTTGAAATTCAAAAGCCCATGATAAGCTATTATGAGCACAATATAAGGGAGCGCGGAGAAAAAATCATTTCACGTATCAAAGAAGGTAAATGTGCAGCGCTTGTTTCGGATGCAGGTACTCCTGCTATATCAGACCCGGGCGAAGACCTGGTAAGGCTGTGTATTGAGGAGGGGATAAGGGTTATTCCTGTTCCCGGAGCTGTAGCAGGAATAAACGCCTTAATATGCTCAGGAATTTCAACGAAGAGATTTTCCTTTGAAGGTTTTTTAAGCGTTAATAAAAAGAGCAGAATTGATCATTTAGAGGCCGTAAAGGACTCTGCATACACACTTATTTTTTACGAAGCTCCACACAAGCTATTAAACACGCTAAAGGATATGTTAAAATATTTCGGTAACAGAAAAATTACTGTTGCCAGAGAGCTTACAAAAAAGTTTGAAGAATTTTTATATACAGATTTTGAAAAAGCGATCGCTCATTTTAGCGAAAATCCGCCAAAGGGCGAATTTGTATTAATAATTGAAGGTGCCAACGAAAGTGAAAAAACCTCTCCTTTTGATAAAATGACGATTTTAGAGCATATTAATTATTATATTGAGCAAGGAATAGATAAAAAAGAAGCTATGAAAAAAGTGGCAACAGACCGCAACATTTCAAAACGGGACGTATATGCCGAAACCATCAAGGATAATTAACGTGAAAATCACGTTAAGCCTCCGGCGGAATTTATTGCACCGCCGAGTTTTCGCGCCATAAAGGCACGAAACGGCGATGTGCGAAATTTCCACTACACGCCTTATCTGCCCATAAAAGACGTGTATATATTTTTAATTATTATTTGTGGGCAGAAAGGCTATGGAAATTTAAATGAGCAATGTCAAATGTTTTAATTTGAAGCAGGGAGTTAATCTGTATTATATTCCTGAAAATAAGTTTAAAACAAACTATATAAGCATAAATATTCACAACGTACTCAAGGAGGATACTGCTGCAAAGTGTGCTTTATTGAGTGATGTTTTAAGCCGCGGATGTGAAAAGTTTCCTACAGAAACTGCAATTTCTGAGTATATGCAGGAGCTCTATGGTGCGGCGTTTAAATGTGATATCCGCAGAAAGGGCATAGACCAGATATTAAATATATCTGCCACCTGTGTAAATGACAGTTATTTACCTGACGGCGAAGGGGTGTTTTTCCAAGTTCTTGAATTTTTGTTTGATATTCTCCTTGAGCCAAAAGTGTCAGATAGCGCTTTTGATTTTACCTATGTTAATCAGGAAAAGGTCAATTTAATAAATGACATTGAAGCTATGATTAACGATAAACGCACATATTCAGTATGGCGTCTGAACGAGTTAATGTTTGAAGGCAAGCCTTATTCAGTATATGAATTGGGTAGTGTTGAGCAGGTAAAAGAAATTACTCCTGAAAATCTGTATGAATTTTATTGCGAAACTTTGCAAAGATGTCCTATTGACATCTTCATAGTTGGCAGCGTTGATGTTTCTCATGTGCTTGCCTATGTGGAAAATCGCCTAAAAAACGTAAATCCTGTAAATCACGCATATCCTGTATGTGAGCTTTACGACGGTAATTTACTTGGTAAGGAAGTCGTAGAAACCTTCGATGTGACTCAGGCAAAACTCTGTATGGGCTACAAAACAAATATCTCGCCTGACAGCGATGAATACTATAAGCTCATGGTCGCAAACGGTATTTTAGGCGGGGGAGCGCATAGTAAATTGTTTAACGAGGTGCGTGAAAAGCTCAGCCTTTGTTATTATGCAAGCTCCAGACTTTCCCGTTACTCGGGCACGATGATTATTTCTGCAGGAATCGAGGCAAAAAACAAGGATAAAGCAGTTAATGAAATATTAACCCAGGTAAGTATGCTAAAGCAGGGAGAGTTTACTCAAGCGGAATTTGACGCTGCAGTCAAGAATATAACAAGTTCAATCCGCGTTTTAGGCGACAGCATTGGTTATCTGTGTGATTACTATTTAGGCAATGTAATTACAGATACAATGATAAGCCCTGAAGAATTTGCACAAAAAATTGCGAGTGTAACTCGTGAAGATGTGATAAATGTCGCTCAAAATTTGGAACTTGAAATGATATATTTCCTTACAGGAAAAGAAAGTGAGGAAAAATAATGAAATTTACAAAAACCAGTTATGATAAATTTAAGGAAACTCTTTATCTTGGCACACATGATAGCGGTCTTAAAGTATATGTAATGCCAAAAGAAGGTTACAGTAAATGCTATGCTATTATTGGCACTCATTTTGGCTCTATAGACAGTATTTTTACAGCGGCAGGAGATAAAGCACCTACAATTTTACCCGATGGTGTAGCACATTTTTTGGAGCATAAGATGTTTGAACAGCCTGATGGGGGAAATGTGTTTGGAGAATTTGCAAAATTTGGTGCAAATGCCAATGCCTATACAAGCAACACAATGACTGCATATCTTTTTGAATGCACAGAACACCCCGTTGAAAACCTTAAAATTTTATTGGATTATGTAAGCAAACCGTATTTTACCGACGAAAACGTAGCAAAAGAGCAGGGTATAATCGGTCAGGAAATCAAAATGTACGATGACGATGCCGATTGGAGATGTGCAATTAATCTTTTGGGCGCGATGTATGAAAATCATCCGATAAAGAACGATATTGCAGGCTCGATAGAATCAATTGCTAAAATCGACAAAGATTTATTGTATAAATGCTATAACAACTTTTACAATATGGCAAATATGATTTTGTTTGTTATCGGCGATATAAACGAGCAAGACATTGGAAACTGCGTTGATGATGTGATCAAAGACTATAAAATTTTGGATAACCTTCCCGTAAGAGATTACGGTGTTGAGCCAAAAAAAGTTTTGAAAAACACAGTACACCAGAGTATGGAGGTTTCAGTACCTTCATTTATGTTAGGATACAAGGATGTTGACACAGGATATGACGGCAAAGAGCTTTTAAAGAAGGCTTCGGAATATTCAATCATATTAGAGCTTGCTTTCGGCAAAACAAGTGCTATTTACAATGAACTTGTGGAAAAAGGTCTTATTATGGGATTTCTTGATTTTGATGCAGAGTGCGAAAAAAGCTATTGCCACATCTGCATTTCAGGCGAAAGCAATAACCCTGATGAGGTTCGCAATGTTATTTTTAACGGTGTAAAAAAGCTCAAAGAAACAGGTATCAACGAAAAAGATATCGAACGCCTGAAGAAGGCATATCTCGGTAGATTTTTAAAGCAGTTTGACCACATAACTTCAGTTGCACACAGCTTTTTAAATAATGCTTTTAATAATATAGGAATTTTTGATTATACAGATGTTATTTCTGAAATTACACCCGACGACATTAATAAACGACTCAAAGAAAGTTTGGATGAAAATCTGTCCGTTCTTTCTGTAATTGACCCGAAATAAGGTGATTTAATGGTAAATACTATATCCTTTCCAGGACTTGGAATAGGTCCGCTTAAAATATCAGAAACAATAAGTGTTTTTGGTCTTGATATTCATTGGTATGGAATTATTATAGCAACAGGTATTGTTCTTGCGTTTATATTCGGTATGAAAATATGCAAAGAACACGGGCTCACTCGTGATAACATTACCGATATTTTGTTATACGGTTTGCCCAGTGCAATAATTTGTGCCAGGATTTATTACGTGATATTTGAGTGGGGAGAATATAGGGAAAACCTACAGGACATTTTTAAAATCTGGAAGGGCGGTATAGCCATTTACGGTGCTGTTATAGGTGCTTGTCTTTCTACGTTTATATATTGCAAAATCAAAAAAATAAACGTAATGAGAGCGTTTGATGTAGGTGCATTTGGTCTTTTAATCGGACAGATTTGCGGAAGATGGGGAAATTTTGTAAACGCTGAGGCTTTTGGCTCAGTAACAAACCTTCCTTGGGGTATGCAGATTGCGGAAATAAGCAAAAATATGTTATTTCATCCCACATTCTTATATGAATCGTTGTGGAATTTAGGTGTTTTTATAATTTTAGTTTTAAGGCGAAAAAAGCGCACCTTTGACGGAGAAATGTTCTTAGGATATGTAACACTTTACGGCTTAGGTCGTTTCTGGATAGAGGGATTACGCACCGATAGCCTATACTTAGGTCCTGTTCGTATATCGCAACTGGTTGCACTATTGTGTGTTGTGGCAGGAACAGTGATGTTAATTTTATTTAAACGTAAAAGTAAAAAATCAGCAGTAGAGTAATCTACAGCTGATTTTTTTAATAATCTAAAGTTACGACTGTGTTATCTTTAAAAACCTTCTCGAAAGTGTTTCTAAAGCGTTCTACACTCACTTTGCCGTCGTATTGAGCCACGCCGTGCTGGCTGGCAAGTTCATCGGTGTAATCCTTTAAGGGATACACTCTAAAACCTCTTGAATTTACATTGTAGTGGGTTACCGTAGGCATTATAGAACATTCTTTGATGTAGATAGAAAGGTCCTTATTTCTGCATATTTTAACAGTTGCCATACCACCTAAAAGATTATTTGCTTCCTTCTGTCTTGATACATAATTTCCTAAAGAATAGTAAACCAGTGCTTTATTTCCGTTTTCTGCTTCAACCCATTTAACAGGCTCCAAAACATGGGGGTGGGAGCCCATAATAAGGTCAGCGCCGTTTTCGCACATCAATTTTGCGAGATTAGTCTGAAATTCGTTTTCAGTTAATGAATATTCCGTCCCCCAATGCATAAACACGATGGTAAACTCGGCGTTTTTCTCGGCAACTGCCAAATCAGCTATGATTTTTTCTTCGTTAACTGTATTAACAAGATGTTCTTTTCCAGAGGGTTTTGGAATGCCGTTTGTGCTGTCTGTATAATTCAAAAGAGCGAATTTAATACCGTTTTTTTCGAGATATGTAACGCTGTTCTGCTTTTCTATACTTTCGTTAATGCCAAGTACGGTAACTTCCGGATACTTTTTCCAAAACTCAAGAGTATTTTCTACGCCCTTTACGCCTTTGTCCAGGGTGTGGTTAGTGGAGTGGAGAACAATGTCAAATCCGGCACGTACAATCGAGTCTCCAACCTCCTGGGGCGAATTAAACATCGGGTAGCCTGAATATCCTAAATCCTTACCGCCCAAAACAGTTTCCTGAACGATAACCGATAAATCGGCGTCTTGAAAATAAGGAAGCATTTCCTCGTAAAGGCTATCAAAATTCAGGCTGCCGTCTTCCTGCTCTGCGTTTCTTATTAGAGGGGTATGCAGAAGATTATCGCCTACCATAACAAGCGATACTTCGTCCGGTACAAAGGGATTTTCGATTTTTATAACAGGTTTTTCATTTTCCTTAGTAATGTGTACGAATTTAGCAGTAACAACACCTGCTAAAATAACTACTAAGATAACAGCGCAAGAAATACCTGCTCGAATTATGAATTTTATTTGCTTTTGTCTGTGAACTTTAGAATATTTTTGCAATGTGTTACCTCTTTTCAGCCAGAATAACTCTGTCTAATCCTGACAAATCTTTTATAATTTCAACTTGTTTAAAGCAATTTGTATTGTCTATGATTTCTTTTACAGCCTGTGCCTGATTGTACCCGATTTCGTATGCCAAAATACCGCCTAAATTCAGTCTCTTTGTGGCAAAATCGGTAATTTTTCTATAAAATATCAACCCGTCAGCACCGCCGTCCAAAGCGTACATAGGTTCAAAATCTTTCACATCGGAGGGTAGAGTAGTGAGAGTATTTGTTTCGATGTATGGTGGATTGGAAACGATGCAATCTACATCTCCAAAATCAAAATTATTCAATACATCAGCCTTGATTACATTTATTTTAACGTGATTTTTTGTGGCATTTTTACGCGCCGTTTCAACGCAAATATCATATTTATCTACTGCGGAAACAAGTGAATTATTTAAATAATACGCAAGGCTTACGGCAATAGCTCCGCTGCCTGTACACAAATCCACAATGTTTGCTTTTTTGCCTTTATATATATCAATGATTTTTTCGACTAAAATCTCGGTATCAGGTCTTGGAATTAAGATGCCATGTGCCACATCAAATTCTAAGGACATAAACTCCCTCTTGCCTGTTATGTAGCTTATGGGTTCGTTCTTTTTTCTTCTTGCGATATAAGATAAATACAGCGCGTTATCGCTCTCTGACAATAGCTTGTCTTTATTGACAACAAGGGATATACGTTCACAATTCAACACATAACAAAGAAGCACCTCGGCATCAAGCCTCGGTGTTTCTATTGTTTTATTTTTTGATAATAATTCTGTGCTTTGCTTTAGCGCTTCTGTTATGCTAATTTTACCACTTGTCGTCATTTTTATCACCAGTCAATACAGCCTTTAACGATTCAATTGCAACCTCTATCTGACTGTCGTCAGGTTCATTTGTTGTGATTTTTTGCAACCACATACCGGGAGCACTCATTATTCTGACTACTGTTCCTGTATGTCTGCCTGCAAACTTAATAAGCTCGTAGGAAATACCTGCAACAACAGGCAGTAATAAAAGTCTTATCAATACTCGTACAATAGCATTTTCAGCAGAAATAAATGAAAACAGTATAATGCTGACGATCATGACAAGTATCAAAAAGCTGGTGCCGCATCTTGGATGAAGTCTTTTTTGATTTCTGACATTTTCAACAGTTAATTCTTCGCCTGCTTCATAACAGAAAATAGTTTTGTGCTCTGCGCCGTGATACTGAAAAACTCTCTTTATATCTTCCATTCTGGAAACCAAAATAACGTATAAAAGGAAAATCAATATACGCAAAACGCCCTCAAAAAGGCTGACAACTACTTGGTTTAACTCGATGAAATGACGCACGCCTTCGATTATAGCTGCAGGTAACAGCATAAACACGCCTATGCTAAAAATCAAAGCAACAACAACTGATGCATATATTGCAACGTTTAAGGTTTTCTTTTCTTTGGCTTCAAACTTTTTAAGCTCTTCTTCCGTCATTTCTTCCTTTTTCTTTTTGTCTTCATCTTCTTCAATGTCAAAAAACTCAGCTGAGAACATTAAGGCCTTTGTGCCCTCGATTAGCGATTCAACAAAGGAGAACACGCCTCTTACAAAAGGAATTTTATTTATTTTATATTTTGCCACAAAGGAGTTAATTGGCTTTTTCTCTACGATTATTTCGCCGTCGGGCTTTCTTACCGCGATTGCAGATTCTTTAGGTCCTCGCATCATAACGCCTTCGATTACAGCTTGTCCACCTATGCTTGTAATGTGGCAAGTTTGATTTTTATTTTCACTCATTTTAACAACCTACTTTCATCAATATATCAATGATAATTTTATCACATGCAGCAATAAAATACAATTAAAATTTTATTAACTTTTGAAATAAAAGAAATCTATCTGTCAATAATAATTTTTGTAAGGAGGATTGATATGTTAAATATAATAATGTCAGTTATGCAAATATGGCTTTTGTGCGTTATGGGAATGTATTTTTACTCAATGGTACGCTCTCAAAAAGCAACAAAAAGCTCTATAAATAAAGAATCGTCAGGAGAATTGGAAAAACTAAGAAAACTGCAGAAAATCTCTCTTACTGAGCCTTTGTCAGAGAAAACAAGACCAAGTCAAATGCAGGAAATCATAGGTCAGGAGGACGGAATAAAAGCATTAAGGGCGGCACTTTGCGGCAAGAATCCCCAACACGTTATTATTTACGGGCCTCCCGGTGTGGGCAAAACCGCAGCAGCAAGAACTGTGCTTAATGAAGCTGTAAAAAATTCTTCCTCGCCTTTTACTAAAAACTCAAAGTTTATCGAAATGGACGCTACCACCTTAAGATTTGATGACAGGGGAATTGCGGACCCGCTTATGGGTTCGGTTCATGACCCAATATATCAGGGCGCCGGCGCATTTGGTCCTGCGGGAATACCGCAGCCAAAAGCCGGAGCCGTCACAAAGGCACACGGGGGAATCTTGTTTATAGATGAAATTGGTGAGTTACATCCAATACAAATGAATAAACTCTTGAAAGTTCTAGAGGACAGAAAGGTATTTTTTGAATCAGCATATTACTCAAAAGCAAACAAAGAAATTCCTTTATATATCCACGAAATTTTTCAAAAAGGTATGCCCGCAGACTTTAGATTGGTAGCCGCAACAACAAGTCTGCCTGAGGAATTGCCACCTGCATTGCGCTCAAGATGTACAGAGATATTTTTTAACCCTCTCACAAAGGCTCAAATAACAAAAATAGGCGAAAATGCGGCCCAAAAGGGTGGTTTTGAGATTTCAGACGCTGCAGTTCGATTGGTTTCTAACTTTTGTGACAATGGCAGAGAAGCAGTAAATATTGTGCAAACTGCAGGGTCATATGCACAAATCGAAAAACGCAACGAAATAACCCCTGAAGATATTGAGTGGGTGGCAGAGTGCTCACGTTTTGCAGCTATTCCTGAACAAAAGGTGCAAAGTGAAGAATTTATTGGTAAGGTAAATGGTCTTGCCGTTTACGGGGCAAGTAAGGGAACTGTCATGCCCATAGAAGCCAAAGCGTGTGAGTGTGAAAAGGGCAGAGGAGTGCTCAAAGTAACAGGAGCGGTAGAAAGTGAAACATTAGAAAAAAGAGGACAAAAGCTAAATCGCGTAAGTACAGTAAAAGCCTCGATTGAAAATGCATTAACCGTACTTTCTGAAAAATATAATACTAATCCGAAAAACTATAATATCCACCTGAATTTTCCGGGCGGCATGCCTGTTGATGGGCCGTCTGCAGGTGTTGCGATTTTTATTGCACTATATTCTGCAATTCACAACATTCCTGTAAGAAATGACTATGCATTCACAGGAGAAATTTCAATATTCGGCAACGTTTTGCCTGTTGGCGGTGTCAAAGAAAAAGTAGAAGCCGCAAAAAACGCTTCTGCGACCAAAGTATTTATTCCAAAGGATAACGACAGAGGATATTTACATTCATCTAACATTGCCGTTCTACCTGTTAGCGGTATTTCAGAAATAACGGATGAGGTCTTTAAATGTAAAATTATTGAGAACAATCAGGTCTATGTGCAGTCTACAGAGGCAGTACTAACGGCAGAAGGCATAAATTAAAGGAGAGCTTTTTACAAGCTCTCCTTTTTGAACAGTTTTTTTCTAAAAAGGATGTATGCAACCGCCAGAATAACTCCTGTTGCAGTCCAGGAAATCGGGTAAGAGACGAAAAGTGTTTCTAAGGTTCTATCTTGTGCAAAAACGGTAAATATCCACATTATTCGAACTCCGCATACTCCGAGAACTGAAATAAGCATTGGGACAAGACTAAGTCCGATTCCGCGAATAGTACCCGTTAATACTTCCATAAGACCGCACAGGAAATATAAAAGTAAAATGAATTTGAAACGTATCATACCATAGCTTATTGCTTCAGGATTGCCGGGGGCGTATATTCCAAGAAGAGTTTCTCCGAAAGAATATATAAGTAAACCGAGTGATATCCCGATTACAAGCACAGTCGCAAGGCAGTAAAGAAGAGTTTTGTCAATTCTTTTATATTTTTTTGCACCAAAATTTTGCCCCGCAAATGAAGTAGCGACGATACAAAAAGTATTTTGAGCCGTGTATAAAAATCCTTCTATATTAGAAGCGGCTGAATTTCCTGCCATTACTACAGAACCGAAGGAATTGACTGAAGATTGTATTATAACGTTTGACATACCAAATATGCAGCTCTGTATTCCTGCGGGCAGACCTTTTGATAACATTGCAACAAGGGATTCCTTAACAATGCGTAAATCCTTTATGTAAATCTTGATATATCCGTCTGAATGAGTCAGGGCAGAGAGTATGAACAATGCAGAAATATATTGTGAGAAAATAGTAGATATCGCTACACCTGCAACTCCCATATTAAACTGAATCACCAAAATAAGATTAAGTACCACATTCAAGATGCCTGAAATTGAAAAATAGTAAAGAGGTCTTTTGGTATCCCCGACAGTACGCATTAACGCACTTCCGTATGTCGTTAGCATAAACGCCGGCATTCCAAGAAAATATATTCTCATATATAGAGTTGCCTGATCGATTACGTTATCAGGAGATCCCATAAGGACAAGCAATGGTCTGCATATAACATTTCCCATAACAGCTAGGAAAGTACCGGCTATCAAGCTGATGCTGATTGCAGAATGACAAGCGTCAGATGCCTTGTTGTAATCACATGCCCCTATATACTGGGCTACAACAATTGTTGCGCCGATTGAAATACCAACGAAGACATTTACGATCAAGTTAATAAGAGAACTTGTAGAACCTACTGCAGCAAGTGCAGTTTCTCCCACATATCTGCCTACTACTATAATGTCTACGGCATTATAGAGAAGCTGCAATATGCTTGTTGCCATCATAGGCAAAGCACATTTGATAATTTTAGAAAAAAGACTGCCATTACACATATCAATTTCGTATTTTCCAGCCATAAAATCACACCCCATAAAACGTATTATAATCCCTAAAATAAATATTTTCAAGTACTCTATTTTAAATTTAATAAGTTTTTTTCGTGCGATAGGGAAGTGGTCCTAATTTTTTAGTACAAGTTACCAACTTTTTGTTTTTGCATAGTATGTATCAGAACGAATTAAGGAGGTAAAACAGTATGTGTGATAACAGAGGTTTATTCGGTTTCGGTAATGATAATAGCTGCTTATGGATTATCCTTATCATCGCTTTAGTTGTTTTCTGCGGCTGCGGTTGCAACGACTAATTAAGTAAAAAGAGGCACCAAATCGGTGCCTCTTTATTCTTTATTTATATCTGCCAACGGATTGTTATTTGCTGCTGTTCGTAACTGCTCGTCGTCTAAATGCGTATAAATCTGCGTAGTAGATAGATTTGTATGTCCTAACATTTCCTGTAAAACTCTTACATCTACGTGACCGTATCTATACATAAGTGTCGCTGCAGTATGACGAAGCTTGTGGGCTGAATATTTTGTTGCATCGAGTCCGGCAGCCTCTAAGTGTAGTTTTACAACGTGCTGTATTGTTTTTACGCTCATACGCTTTTTTAAGCGGCTAAGAAACAGAGCATCTTTATCGGGAGTCTTAATTCCTTCTTTTGGGCGTTCATTTTGTATGTAATCAGCTATTGCTTTTTGACATGCGTCGTTCAGGTAGATAGTACGTTCCTTGCTACCTTTACCGAATACAGTTAATTTATCGTCTTTAATATTTCGCATATTTATTCCCGCAAGCTCAGATAAACGCAGTCCGCAGTTTAAAAAAAGTGTCAAAATAGCATAATCACGGCATTTTTGGTTACCATCAACACTTTCTAAAAGATGCCTGCTTTCATCTAAAGAAAGGTATCTTGGCAAGACTTTGGGTATCTTTGGAGAGTCTAATTCGGCTGCGGGGTTAGCTTCAACTAACTTCGCCTTTGTAACCATATATTTAAAGAAAGAACGCAGGGAAGATACCTTACGTGCTCTGGAATTTGCGTTATTTAAACGTTCACGCAGTGTATAAGAGAGGTACTCATACAAATCGTGCAATGTGATTTCTTCTATAAAGCTTACAGGAATATCCTTTATGGATATCTCATCAAAATTTTCGATTTCAGCTTTTCCTTTTAATACTAACATATATCGAAGAAAAGTTCTGAGGTCAAAAAAATACTCGTCAACAGTATTGGAAGATTTTCCTTTAATGGTTTCCATATAAGTTATAAAATCACGAAGATAAAACGGCGCATCGTCTAAAAGTTGTCTGTTGTGCAAAATAATCACTCCCTTTATATAAAAGGTCATAGTCGGTAGGAACTGAAAGCCTACAGAAGATAGATATAGTCAAATTTTACAAGAAAGCCAAAATAAAAGCTATACAAGGGATATTTAACCATTTTCTGCTACTCCCAATTATACAAAATTCTTATTTTGTATAATTGGGGATATATTTATTATAGCAGTGCTCTTTTAAAAAGTCAATGAAATTTATAGTTTTGTAATATAAAAATAACAAAACCCAAGGGGGTTACCCTCAGGTTTTGTTATACGTCTTTTGGCAATTCTGTTGCAAGCTCTCCTAAATGCTCTGCTACGTCATACTCTAATACAACAGGATTATCTATATCAGAATAATCTACTACAGTAACAGATGCATTTCTTACAAAATCAAAATCTCTTATTTCAGTAATGTCTTTTTTGTTCCATATGGTAGACATAACTCTAATTGGCATTGCGTGTGTACCTATCAAAATCGTCTGTTCTCTATTCTCTTGCGCAATGTCTTTGATTTTTGTATTAAATCTATGCAATAATTCCCGAATACTTTCTCCATTTGGACATCTGCAGTTCCCCAAATCGTTTAACCACATACCAAATTCTGTGGGATAAAGCTTGCTTAAATCGCTATATATTTTTCCTTCAAAATCCCCGCCAAAAATTTCACGCAGATTTTTGTCTTTTATAACGTCAAGATTTTGTCTTCTCGCTATGATTTGTGCTGTTTCAAGCGCTCTTTTTAAGTCGCTTGCATATACTTTATCAATCTTATATTTGTCAAGATATTCGGCAGTTTTTTGCGCTTGTTCCCTACCTCTGTCCGTCAACAGTAAATCAAGATTTCCGTTAAAACGGCTGTTTTTATTGCCATCACTTTCGCCGTGTCTTATAAAAATCAGTATCGTTGCCACGACTACACTTCCCTTCTAAAAGAAAATAAGGACTAACATAACGTTAGTCCTGTAACTTCTAAATGATTACGCAATAGCATTAAGCTTAAGCGCGAGCTGTGATTTCTTTCTTGATGCTGTGTTCTTCTTCATGATACCCTTGGCAACTGCCTGGTCAATCTTCTTAACAGCAACTTTGAAAGCTACTTCAGCTTCAGCTTTGTTACCGCTAGCTGCGATAACTTCGAACTTCTTAATGTATGTTCTTAATGCTGATTTAATCATGTGATTTCTTAAGGTTTTTGTTTCAATAACTTTAACTCTTTTTTTAGCTGATTTAATGTTCGGCAAATCTTTCACCTCCAACCAAACGTACTTGACTTTATGTATTTTAACACATTTATTTATGAAATGCAACTGTTTTTTTAATTTTTTTGGAAAAAAATAAAAATATTGAAAGTTTCTATTGACATTTATCATTTGTTTAGGTTATAATATCACTTGTGATTTTGTCGCAGAGTAATTCCGCAACAAACTCGTTGTGCGCGGAAGGAGGGAATCAGTAAATGTCAGAAATTAGAATAAAAGATCACGAATCTTTAGATAGTGCATTAAGACGTTTTAAGCGTTCTTGCGCAAAAGACGGTGTTTTATCAGAAATTAGAAAGCGCGAGCATTACGAAAAGCCCAGCGTTAAGAGAAAGAAAAAGTCCGAAGCTGCAAGAAAAAGAAAGTTTAAATAAGTCAGTACAACCGACGTGTTACATCACGTCGGTTATTTTTTTATATAAAAAGACGCAAGGCGAGCAAAAATACTCTTTCCTTGCGTCAAATCTATATAAACGACTAAAGTTAGTCGGTTATAACATATTATGACATTGTATGCCAAAATGTGCTAATCCCAAAATGTTTTCAATCGACAGATTTTCATTTTTGCTGAGCCTCTCCAGTAAAATTTTTGTTTCCTCTATGGCTTTAAATGTGTGTTCATAATTTTCGTGCAGTACACTTTCTTTTAGTTCTGTTAATGACAGCTTTATATTGTCTACGTCCTCATGGTCGTTAAACATCGCAAGAACAGGCTCTGTTTTGTTCCATATACCAAAAAGAGATTCAACTTTATTGTTACATCTTTCCCATTCTTTTTCATACGCAAGCAAGGAAATTGAGTCGATACTTTCCTGTATGTCATTCATGGTATCCTCAAGGTAAAAAGAATATATATTAATTCCTACCATAAGTATCGCCAGCACAATCAGCGAAATAATAAACGTTTTCATTTTTTGTCCCTCTTTTGCATATAAAACTTTCCATCTTCAGTTACGCCTGCAAAAAGTATTTCAGAAACTTCTGTGTTTTCTATTTTTTTGTTCAGCCACTCTATGTTTTTACCATACAATTCAAGTGCCTTATAATTTACTTCTCCATCGCATACAAACATAAAGGGTAATCCGTTGTAGTTTTCTTTTTCTATTGCAGGTTTTTTCTTTAAAATTATGCTCAAGTTTCCGCTGGTTTCTAAAATTCCATATTCGATATCATTTATATCTGTGCTTCCCTGCATTCTTAACATTTCCATCAAATCATCAAAGTTAAGACGCAGCTTCTCCATTTCGGTCTGGCATACTTTTCCATCTTGTATCACAATGACAGGTGTACCTGATAGTAATTTGCGAAAGCGTCTGCTTTTTAAATCTAAAAATGAAAGTGTTGCTTCTGCAATAATAAGTGTAAGTATAGGGATAATACCGTGTACTAATGGGATAGAAACATGAGCTAAAGGAATAGTTGCAAGGTCAGAGATCATAAGCGTCACAACCAGTTCTGAGGGCTCTAACTGCCCAACCTGACGTTTGCCCATAATTCTTACTGCAATCACTACCAAAATATACGTAATAATCGTGCGCACAAAAGAAATAAGCATATCAACCTACCTCGTAAAATTGATATGCTTATTATTAACTTATTTTATTATTTTATTACTTTGTTTGCGTAAGTGTTGTTGACAATTTTGTCAAATGGAGCACGCATTGCAAGCTCGCCGGCTTCCTCCATAATATCCTGCAATCTGTTGTAAGATTCCTCGGTCATTGTGGGCTCGGTCTTCCATGCATCAATAGATTTATAGCGCTCTACAGATGATGTCAACATATCTAAGTCCGTATCCGGGAATTGGTCTAATATTGCTTCGGCTATTTCTGCTGCAGTGTGCTCCTCTACCCATTTTAAGCCTTTATATATTGCTCGGGTAAATCTTTCGATTAAATCTTCATTTTCAGCTATGTAGCTGGATTTTGCACAATAAGCTGTATAGGGAATATCTCCTGATTCCTCGCCGACAGAGGTCAAAATGTAGCCTTTGTTTTCAGCCTCTATCATTGATGCGGTAGGTTCGAAAAGTGTTACGTACTCAGCGTCACTTCCTGAAAAGGCACCAGCCATCAAAGAAAACTGAATACTGTCATCCAATACCAAATCTTCTACAGGATCTAAACCGTTTTGCTTTATAAGGTATTCAAATGTCATATAAGGCACACCGCCACGTCTGCCCGGAATAACAGTTTTTCCTTTTAATTGTTCCCATTTAAATTCATCTACTTTGTCTTTGCCTACTAAGAACGAACCATCACGTTGAGTCATTTGAGCAAAAACCTGAGGATAGTCTTCTCTGCCCTCGTTGTATACGTAAATGGATGCTTCAGGTCCGCAAAAGCCGATATCAATTTGGTTTGAAAGCACTGCCGACATTACTTTGTCTGCACCTTGCAGATTTGACAGTTCGATTTCAATGCCTTCTTCTTCAAAAAAACCCTGTGCAATAGCTGCATATTGCGGTGCGTAAAATACAGAATGTGTGACCTCGCCTAACCTTACAGTATCTATTTTTTTGCCGTTTTCTTCAGTAGTCTGTGTAGTGTTACAGGCAACCATACTAAATGCCATTACCAGACACAGACAAATCACTAAGATTTTTTTCATAACTACCTCCTGTTTTTTAATGCTATTTTTTCAAAAATAAGCACTACTTTATATATTATTGCTGCAAATACAGCCAAAATAATAACACTTGCCATAACAAGGTCGAGTTTAAACACCTGACCGCCATAAACTATCAGGTAGCCCAGTCCTGCCTTAGATACTAAGAATTCGCCTGCTATAACGCCAACCAAAGAAAGCCCTAAGTTTATTTTTAGTGAGTTTATTAAGGTTTTGATATTTGCAGGCAAAACAACCTTGAAAAAAACCTGATGCTTTTTAGCACCGAATGTTTCAGCGGTTGTTATGATTTGCTGGTTGGTGTTTTTAAAGCCGTTTAACAGTTCCATAACTGTAACTATCAAAGAAATAGCTAATGCCATAACTATGATTGCCTTCATGCCTGCACCTACCCAGATGATTATTATAGGACCTAATGCTATCTTAGGTAAGCTGTTTAAAATAACCAGATACGGCTCAAAAATTTCTGAGCAGGTCTTAAACCACCAAAGAATACTTGCAATTATAAGACCAAAAACTACACCCAAAAGAAAGCCTACAATTGTTTCGGTACAGGTAACGCCCAAATGCATAAGTAAATCATTTGATGATAAATTTACTATTGTTTTAACAACCCGTGACGGTTGACTTGTGATAAAGCTATCTATTATACCAAGATTTGCACATACTTCCCATAAAACTACAAGACCTAGGAGTAAGCCAATCTGTATTGTCGATATCATATACTTTCTGTATTTTATTTTCCTTAAAAACATTTCTCTTTCTGTTTTAGGTTGTTTCATTCATATCCAACTCCCTCCATAACGTATCAAAATATGAGCTGAATTTAGGACTTTTACGACACAATAACGGAGTTCTTTCAGGAATATCAGGAAAATCTATATTATAAATATTCTGAATTATAGCAGGTCTTTTTGACAAGACCACTACTCTGTCTGCCATTGAAATACCCTCAGGTATATCGTGTGTTACCATAACGGTAGTCTTTTTTTCTTTTTTTATTATCGAATAAACATCGTCTGTAACTGAAAGTCTGGTCTGATAATCAAGAGCAGAAAAAGCTTCGTCCAAAAGAAGAATGTCAGGTTTTGTTACCAATGTTCTGATTAGTGCCGCACGCTGGCGCATTCCACCGGACAATTGCGACGGATAACTGTTACGAAATTCGTAAAGACCGTATGTTTTTAACAAATTATTTGCATATTCTATACTTTCATCGTTTATTCTGTGTTGAATTTCCAAGCCTAAAAGGACATTTTTATATATTGTCCTCCACTCTAACAAATTGTCGCTTTGAAGCATATACCCAACTTTTGGAGTTATGCCTGAGGTTTTGGTACCTTTTATATATACTTCGCCGCTGCTAGGCTTTAAGATTCCGCATAAAATAGAAAGAAGCGTAGATTTGCCGCAACCGGAAGGACCTATTATTACAACAAACTCTCCTTCTTTTACATTTAAGCTTATATTGTCAATTGCCGTTACCTCACTGTTTATATCCTGGTAATTCATCACTATATTTTTAATTTCGAGTGCATCCATAAGAATCTCTCCTTTAGTATCAATATATTAAAAACATAAAAAACTGCTACAAAAAAGAACTTGCCGAGTTATTTGGCAAGTTCTTTTTTCTTTGCAGTATCGTCAATATGCTTTATTTTCTTTTTATATTTTATAACGTTTCCGTAGGACTTTAGAATTTCTACCGAGCAAAAATAACGTTTATTACACCTTCTGCAAACCTGACAGGAAACAAATTTGCTGCCGTTTAATGTCCAGCTGATACGCTTTCTTATGGGTCTTCCGCACTCAGGACATCTGATCTTAAAAACAGTTTTGTCGATAAGCTTGCTGCTCAAATCTGTTATAGGAACATCTTTAAAGGAAATTGTCTTTTTGGAGGCGTCTACAATATATTTTTGTAACTTTTCAAAATTAAATATCTTAGCAAAAACCTTGCCTGAAATCTCAGCATCTACCAAGGCATCGTGAAGCTTGCTTTCTTCATACGAAATCGAGAGCTTATCGGCTGCATTTTTTACACCTATCTGGTTGTTGCCGCCTTTTGATAATGTATGTGTCACATATCTCTGGACATCTACAAATTTACTCAAAAATGACAAAGATCTGCCTGCACAAAAATAACTGCAGTTCTTTTTTAATATATCTGCATCCTGTGAACCCCATGACATTAACACGGCATCCTGCCCTATAAATTCACAAAAATCCTTCAAGGCTTCTGCAAAGCTGACACCTTCTTTCTTTAACAAACTCATAGAAAGACCAGTGAGCTTTTCTACAGTCGGTTCCATTTTTTTGTACAATACAGGCTTGATATTTCTTTTAAAAGAACCAACAAATTCCATATTTTCATTGTATTTTACAGCGCCAATTTGTATTATTTCATCAGCACAGCGAACTCTTACTGCCCTTGTAAATCTATTCCACTCAAGGTCAAATATTATGTAATCCATATAAACTTCTTTCTCTACTCCGAAATTTTCCAATCAATATGTGTTTTGCCCATTGATGTGAGAATTTCATTTATTTTAGAATAATGCTTGCAACCGAAAAAGCCTCTGCTTGCTGACAACGGACTCGGATGGGCTGCTGATAATACATAATGATGTGTGTTTGTAATTAAAGGTAGTTTTTCAAGTGCATTTCTACCCCACAACACAAAAATAACAGGGTCGGGTCTTTCGTTAAGCAGTTCAATAATCCTGTCTGTAAAAATAGTCCAGCCAAGCTTTTTGTGAGAATTTGGCTCTCCTTCTCTTACGGTCAATACTGTGTTTAAAAGGAGTATTCCCTGCTTTGCCCAGTCGGTAAGACAACCGTGGGAAGGCGGTGTAATCCCCAAATCACTCTCTAATTCTTTAAACATATTTTTTAAAGAAGGGGGGGTATCTACGCCTTTTTGCACGGAAAAGCACAACCCGTGAGCCTGTCCCGGTCCGTGATAGGGATCTTGTCCCAGCATCAGCACCTTCACATCTTCGTAGGAAGTGTACTTTAAGGCGTTAAAAATATTATCCATAGCAGGATATATTGTGTGAGTTTTATATTCGATAGCCAGCTTTTTTCTCAATTCCTGATAGTAATCTTTAGAAAATTCTTCTGCTAAGAGCTTGTCC
Organism: Congzhengia sp.; assembly: GCA_045545755.1. Taxonomy (GTDB): domain Bacteria; phylum Bacillota; class Clostridia; order UBA1381; family UBA9506; genus Congzhengia. The sequence goes on from JAZQBQ010000058.1 coordinate 65,090, forward strand.
CAGCTGTTTCCCAAGTTAACCATAATTACCTCTTAAGTAACTTATTTACCTCTTCAACAAAGGTATTAATATCTTTAAACTGTCTGTAAACAGAGGCAAAACGAACATACGCAACCTCGTCAATTTCGGGCAAGCGTTCCATTACCATTTCGCCTATTCTCTGGGATGAGATTTCTCTTTCCAATAAATTCTGAGTTGCAGATTCAATCTCATTAACAATTCTTTCCATATCGGATGTAGCAACAGGGCGTTTTTCGCACGCTCTGATAATGCCGTTTAAGAGCTTTTCTCTGTCAAACATCTGGCGTGAACCGTCTTTCTTTACTACCATAAGAGGGATGGTTTCAATCTTTTCATAAGTTGTAAAACGCTTTGCGCAGCTTAAGCACTCGCGGCGTCTGCGTATTGCTTCGCCTTCATCTGTGGGACGCGAGTCGATTACTTTGCTTTCTTCAAATTCGCAAAAAGGACATTTCATTTTTTATTCCTCCGTATTATTATTATAGAATTCGTATATATAACTTTTTCGCTCTCTCATTTCATCAGCGCGTTTTAGGTATTCGCGGACGTCTTTTACATTAAAAATTCTTTCAATTCTATCGTCTTTTACAAGCTTTGTAACAGCGCCTACACCTGCTGAAATTACAGTTCTGATTTCTTCCATCATACAGATGTTATAAATCCCTTCGGTATTTCCCTTACAAAAACCTGTATTTTCCAAATCGCCCAAAATATTCTTCTGTCTGTAAAGGTAATATGGGCTGTATCCGTTTTCGGCAAGTTTTTTGTGGGCGTAGTCAACCATTTGGTCGACAATATTACTTACGGGCAAGCCGTCAAAATCGCCGTTTTGATTAAGGCGAGCGGCTCTTTTTATACTCATCGTATGAACTGTGATGTTCTCAGGATTTAGCGCTATTACTTTGTCAACAGTATTCATAAATTCTTCCAATGTTTCCTGTGGAAGTCCTGCAATAATATCCATATTTATACATTTAAAGCCCATATTACGTGCTAAATTATAAGCTTCGTAAATTTGCTCCACGGAATGCTTTCGCCCAATTACTGACAGAGTTTTGTCGTTCATAGACTGTGGGTTTATGCTTATTCTGTCAACGCTGTGATTTCTCATAACAGAAAGCTTACTTTCCGTTATGGTATCGGGTCTGCCTGCCTCAATAGTAAATTCACGGCAAGCGGATAAATCAAATGTATTTTCAATTTTGTACAAAAGATTATCAAGTTCTATGGATAATATTGATGTAGGCGTACCGCCGCCAATATATATGCTGATAATTGTCAGCTTTAAGTCTTCAATTATCTTTTTGATAGTATCAAGCTCGTCATACAAAGCATACAGATAAGGCTCTATAAAATCCTTCATTTCTGAAACCGGCATTGACGCAAATGAACAATAAACACATCTTGACGGACAAAAAGGAATATCAATATATAAAGAAACCGCATTTTGGGGTATGTCTTTAATCACAGATAGTTCCCTTTTGGCAATTGACATAGAAAGGTCAATTTTTTTGTCACTAACCTCATATTCATTTTTTAAAACTTTTATGGTTTCTTCCTCAGAAAGACCTTCAGATAGCATTTTGACCACTCTTTTTACAGGTCTTATGCCCACCAAAGTGCCCCAGGGAATAGTTTTTTCTTTATTAACCAAAATTCTCACCTAATAGATATATGGATTATTAATTTTTTCGTAGCCTATGGTTGTATTATCGCCGTGCCCCGGCAGAACAGACACGTCATCAGGCAAAACAAAAAGCTTTGTTTTGATGTTTTTAATAAGCTCTGCTTCACTACCTGTTGCTAAATCGCATCTTCCCACACTGGCATAAAACAGGGTGTCTCCGGAAATCAGCAGCTTTTCTTTTCCACAATATAGGCACATACTGCCGGAGGTATGCCCGGGAGTTTCAATTACTCTAAACTCACAATCGCCACTCTTTATTATATCGCCATCTTTAACATATTTATCTGCAGTTAATTTTACAGGCTTTCTGGAATATCTGTCGGTATAATTTATGTCACTGCGAAGCAGATTTTCCTTTTCGTTTTGACAAGCGATTAGCTTTACACCTGTTTTTTGCATTAATTGCTCAACTGCCATAATATGGTCAAAATGACAGTGAGTGAGAACAATATATTTTGCGGTTATTTTGTTGTCGCTTAAGGTTTTTATAATTCCTTCAGCGTCGCTTCCGGCGTCAACTATAATTGCTTCGTTTTTGTCTCCTAAGATGTAACAGTTAACGCCCATTAAGCCTACAGTTTTTTTGATATTTAACATAATCACTCTGCTCTTCTCTTAACATTAAATACGCCGCTGATGTTACTCAGTTTTTTGCTGACAAAATCAAGCTCGTTTTTTGAATTGATTTCCATAGAAAGGTTTATTATTACCACATTGTCTTTTGTGCTTTTTGAATTTATACCTGTAATCAAAATCTTAAGGTCGGAAATAGCACCTGCAACCTCGGCGAGCAAACCTTTTCTGTCATTGGCAAAAATCTGTATCTCTGTAAAGTAGGATGCCCTTCCAGAAAGTTCGGTCTCCCAGTGCACATTGATAAGACGTTCGCGGTCCTCGTTGTTTTGACTTGCTATAACATTAGGACAATCTTTTCTATGAACACTTACGCCTCTGCCGCGTGTTATATAACCGATAATACTATCGCCAGGAACAGGGCTGCAGCACCTTGAAAACCTCACAAGACAATCCTCTATTCCCTCAACAACAACGCCGTTGCTGGAGGTTTTTTTGCGTTTTTGCTGTGTTTCAATTGTTGAAAGATCTATATCAGGATTTTCCGCCTTTACGGCTTTTCTGTATTCTTCACGAAGTCTGCCTATTACCTTGTTTACAGTCAGACCGCCGTAGCCGACTGCTGCATATATATCGTCTATTGACAAAAAAGTGTACTTCTTGCAAAGCATCTCAACCCATTCGTTGCGGAACAATTGGCTGTGGGTAAGATTTACACGTTTTAACTCTTTTTCAATAAGGTCTTTGCCGTGTTGGATGTTTTCCTCTCTGCGCTCTTTTTTCAGCCATTGATTGATTTTTGACCTTGCCTGAGATGTTTTGCAGAGCTTGAGCCAATCGCGGCTGGGGCCCTTAACTGCAGATGAGGTCATAACTTCAACAATATCGCCATTTTGCAGAATATAGTCTAATGTGGCGATTTTTCCGTTTACCTTAACTCCCTGCATCTTACAACCAACCGCACTATGTATTGAGAAAGCAAAGTCAATAGGTGTAGATCCTGCGGGCAAGTTGACAATATCGCCTCTTGGTGTAAATACGAAAACTTCATCAGCAAAAAGGTCGATTTTTAAAGTTCTCATAAAATCGTCGGTGTCAACAACGGAGTTCTGTATTTCAAGAAGCTGGCGTATCCACTCGAGCTTTGAATCCACTTCGGTCTTTTTGTCTACGCCCTCTTTATATTTCCAATGGGCAGCGATACCGTATTCAGCAACACGGTGCATATCCCATGTTCTTATCTGTATTTCAAAAGGTGTACCGTTAGGTCCGATAACTGTTGTATGTAGGGACTGGTACATATTTGGTTTAGGCATTGCAATATAATCCTTAAACCTACCCGGAATGGGATGATATAATTCGTGGACCATACCCAAAACTGCATAACACTCAGTAATAGAATTAACAATAACACGAACTGCGAATAAATCATACAATTCATCAATAGATTTATTCTGTGTGTACATTTTTCGGTAAATACTGTAAAAATGCTTAGCTCTGCCTGTTACCTGTGCCTCAATATCCATATCGGCAGTTTTTTCACGCAGAGTTTCCATAATATTGTTTATGAATCTTTCTCTTTCCTGCTTTTTAAGATTAATGGACTCAGTAATTTCTTTATATGCCACAGGGTCGATATATCTTAAAGATAAATCCTCTAATTCCCACTTGATTTTTGACATACCGAGTCTGTGGGCAAGGGCTGCGTAAACCTCTAGGGTTTCGCGAGCCTTTTCTCTCTGCTTTATCTCGGATTTTGCAGTAAGTGTACGCATATTATGCAGGCGGTCAGCAAGCTTAATCAAAATTACCCTTACGTCTTTTGCCATAGCCAAAAGCATTTTTCTGATGTTTTCTACCTGCTGCTCCTCTGCTGTGGTATATTGAATTTTACCCAGCTTTGTAACGCCGTCTACAATAATGGCAACATTTTCGCCGAATTCTTTCTTTATATCTTCTAAAGTATAGTCAGTATCCTCTACTACGTCATGAAGAAGTGCGCCGGTTAATGTGTCAGAATCAAGTTCTAAATCTGCAAGGATATACGCTACCTCTAAAGGATGCGTGATGTACGGCTCGCCCGACACACGATTTTGTCCTTCGTGAGCAGCAAAGGCAAGGTTATAAGATTTCTCGAGTTTTTCTATATTAAAATTAGGATTTGCCTGTAACACTCTTTCTTTTAAGGCTTCAAAATCATGTGTTGCACGATACATACTAACACCTCTATTCTGTGCGGTTTATTTTAACATCCTTTAATAATACCTGAAGCTGTCTTGCTCCACGGTAAATGTTTATATCAATACTGAATGCAATATCGATTTTATCATCTATCTGCAAGACATCCAAAAGCTCGCCCATATTAAAGCCTACTGCTTCGATACTGTATTCCTGAGCTGTAAGTATCAGCTTTATGTGTTTGCCGTCGCTCAGTGGTCTTATTTGGGAAATTGTCAAATCCTTTGTATAGAACAAGGGACAGGCATTTCCCATGCCGTAAGGCTCTAAGATGGAAAGCTTTTCTGCTGTGTTCATATTAACATAAGGCGGCGGAAGTTCTGAATCAATGTATAAAATCGGCATAAAATCGTCTTCTGTAAGACAGGATTTTGCGTATTCGTTTATTTCTTTTCTGAAAGTATCAATATTCTCAGGCTTTATAGACAGACCTGCAGCTAAGTCGTGACCCCCAAATTTCTGCATTAAACGGCTTGAGTTTTCAAGTGCTTTAAAGAGGTTAAAGGAACGTATGCTTCGACCTGAACCTTTGCCATTTTCCTCATCTGTACTAATGAGAATACAAGGCTTATTAAAACGCTCCGAAATTTTTGAAGCAACTATACCAATAATACCGTGGTGCCAACCCTCATGAGCCAATACGATTACAAAATCCTCTTTATATGACGGATTTGCTTCAATCATATTTAAGGCATCTTCTAAAATACTGATTTCTGTTTCCTGTCGCTCGCGGTTTTTATCGTTTAAAATTTCAGCATACCTTCTGGCACTCATATCGTCTTTTGATAACAAAAGTTCCACGGCACATCTGGGGTCTCCCATTCTTCCTGCTGCGTTAATTCTGGGAGCAAGCATAAAACCGATTGTACCTGTCTGTACATCAGAAAGATTAATTTCTGCCACATCAGCAAGCGCACGAATACCGCGGTTTACAGTATATTTTAATAATTCAAGACCTTTTTTTACTATTATTCTGTTTTCTCCAACTAATGGCATAACGTCTGCAATTGTACCAATAGCAACAAGGTCGATGTATTCATCAATAAGTTCGCGCATATGAAAGTGCATTTTAAGGGTTAGCGCTTGCAATAATTTAAACGCAACGCCCACGCCTGCAAGCTTTTTGAAAGGATACTCACAGCCGGGTTGCTTTGGATTTAAAAGGCAATATGCCTCCGGTGTTTCTTCTTTACATTCGTGATGGTCGGTAATTATTGTTTCAATTCCAAGTGTTTTTGCATATGCAATCTCTTTAACTGCTGTAATACCACAGTCAACAGTTATCAAAAGCGTAACTCCCTGAGAATGAATCTTATCAATCGCATCCATATTGATGCCATATCCTTCTTCATGTCTGTCAGGAATATAGTAGATTACATCTGCTCTGTGAGAACGCAGAAACTTAACCATAATAGCCGTAGATGTTATTCCATCAACATCATAGTCGCCGTAAATGGCAATTTTCTCATTATTTTCAATCGCCTGTAAAATTCTTTGTGTAGCCTTCTCCATTCCCAACATCATAAATGGATCAAGCAAAGCTTCTTCAGAGGGGGTAATAAAGCTGTCGGGCTCCGTTATTCCTCTGTTGAGTAAAATTGTTGCAATAATAGGAGCAATACCATAGCTATCGCTGAGGTTTTTTACATCTTCAGCCTTGTGCTCCTTATGCATAAATATCCATTTTTTCTTTTTCATCTAATGTTTTCCTCATATTTCCGCACAACTATATCTAGTGCAAACTTATCATATTGTTTTAATTATACTACTTTTTATAGCAATATGCAACCATCTTTTGCATAAAATAATATTTTTATTTACTTTTTGTAGGATTTGCATTATAATTATATTGTTATTTTTGAGCTTGGAGGCACTATGAAATTTCTTGTTTTCAGCGATAGCCACAGAACAACGAATCCTATGGATAGAGCTATAGAAAGGCATAAGGATATCACGCATATCATCCATTGCGGAGATATGGAAAGTGATTGTGAATATCTTGAGATGATTTACGGCAGAACTCACGCTATCTGCTCTGTATGCGGTAATAATGATTTCTTTTCCTCTTCTCCACTAAGTCGTATTATAAAATGCGAGGGGCATTTAATCTATGTTACTCACGGACATAAAGAACGCGTAAAGGGCTCTCTTTTGGAGCTGAAGAAAACTGCAATCTCTAATGGTGCCGATTTCTGTATCTACGGGCATACACATATACAAAATTACGAGGAATACGATGATATACAGCTTTTAAACCCTGGCTCTATCGGTTATCCAAAGGAAGAATATGCAGTTATTGATGTGACAAAAGATGATATTAAAGTCGAATTATATAAATTGTAAAAAAGCCGATAGATTTTCTGTCGGCTTTTTATAAATATTACTATATACTACTTTATCCCATTTTATAATATTTTTTCTTTCTTTGTGGTATTATTCACTTAGAGGTGATTATATGAAACCGCTTAAGGAAAAAATCAGCATAACAATTGATACTGATATAGTCGAAAAGTTGCGTCAAATGGCTGAAATGGATGATCGTTCCCTTTCGCAGTATATAAATATAGTTTTAAAAGAACATCTAAAGAATGACAAAGACGCCAATTAGGCGTCTTTTATTTTTAGCAGGGGCAGTAGGATGCATCTTGCTTTGCAATCTGCACTGCTTGACCACCCAAGCCACAGGCTCCGGTACCGGTCTGCGCACCAGTACGCTAAAAACGATTCTCAATCGTTTTCTTAACGCGCACTGCCCTCTTAGGGTTCAAATCCTACCTTTAAAAAATATCGGACACACAAAAGTGTATCCGATATTTTTGGCAGGGGCAGTAGGATTTGAACCCACGACTTACAGTTTTGGAGACTGTCGCTCTACCAGCTGAACTATACCCCTAAGTATTAAATTTCCAACGAATGTGAGTATACCACAATTTTTATGCTATGTCAAGACTTAAAAATATTTTTTTCAAAAAGAGTGTGTTATTTATGGAAAACAACAATAATAAATCAAAAATAACTTATGTTATTATATGTGTTTTGTGCGTGATATGCATTACGATTACCGGAATTATTTTATTAAAGTTGGAATCGGCAAACAACTCACGTATTATGCGCGCTGAGGATCCTCTAGAGGTAACCCAGCAGAAAATTATGATAAATATAAACACAGCTACTAAATCAGAGTTGATGCTATTAGAAAATATCGGCGCAAAAAAAGCAGATGATATTATTGCATATAGGGAGTCAAACCCATTTAAAAAGCCTGAAGATTTAATGAAAGTATCCGGTATCGGCACAAAAACATTTGAAAAGATAAAAGATTTTATTTGTGTAAATTAAAAAAAGATGGGGATTTCCCATCTTTTAATCTTTTAAGTTGAGCTCTTTTATTAAATGTTCTTTTCTTTCTGCGGTAGCACTAAATGCATTAAACGAGATTTTGCCGCGCTTTCCTGTAATTCTCCGCAGCAAGTACCTAACAGCAATTATTATCCAACACAGTGGCAAAAATACATTGGATTTACGAGCTATTTTAAAGTCGTGTCTTGCAATGTCATTTAAAATCATTATTAAAGAGGTAAATTTACCTTTTGATTCACTGCGATTCTGCGAATAGCTCGCAGCTACGCTTTCAGACCAAGAATCCTCATCCTTAATAACGCCGCAATTTAAAAATTCCTCAATTAGTATCTCGGTTGTTTTGCTGTCAACATTTTCTTTGATTTTATCAATACATTCTGTGCCAAGGTAGGTATTGCATACAGCAGTCAACGCATCGCTGATTGAACCTAATCCCATTTTTGAAATAAAGGGATATACAACACTATCCCACTCCTCTGCACTGGCGCTTTGTATAAACATTGCCCAGTCGCAAAGCATACGTATAGGTAATCTATTTTCAAAGAAATGTCTTTGAGTATGTAACAAAAGCGTCGCTGCTTGATATTCATTCGTCAACGAAGGGAAGAAAAACTCATCTATTTGCTTTGTAACTGTTTTTGTTAAAGCACCACTCATAAATTCTTTAATTTTTTTGCCGTATTCGTCATCGGTGTATTCAGTAACGGATTTATGTATCTCTACAGCTACGCCCTGGATAGTATATTTATAGTGGAACTTATGACCTTCAGAAGATTCATCCTCATATTTATCTCCACACAATACATCAATTGCTTTTTCGTAGTCATCTTCGTTTACCAGAATGTCTATATCCCCAAGTGTTCTTGCCATAGGCTCCGGATAATTTACAGAAACGGTACTGCCCTTAATTACGGCGCAAGGGATTTTTGCATCATTAAGAGTCTTTAAGATGCTATCTTGAACCTGCATATTTTTCAGATTTCTAACTGCGGACACTGTCATATACTTTTTCCATTCATCAGGAACAGAAATTCCGGCATTCAATGCACCGCGATAAACAAAAGGCACACAGATATGAGTCAGCGCCAAGTGCTCTAAAGTATCAAATGGCGTTTCTATTGTCGCATCCTTATCTTGCAAGCAATTTTTAACCAAAGTTAAAAAATCTCTTTCAAATTTGTTCATTACTTCTCCTAACAACTATTTTACATGTACTTGTTTTACTGCTACTTAATATACTAAATAACAGTTTTCTCATTCAGATTTTCTTCGCTGTCCAAAGCGATTGAATTGTCACCTAACATATACACAAACGAAAGCGACAACATATAGTAATACATTTCTGAATGTAGACCATTTAAAAAGACAAGTGTTACCAAAATAGATATAAAAGCAAATTTTTCCGGACCTTTTTGACGATTTTGCAAGGATAAATTACGATTTTTCTTCACAGAATTGTACATGATTTTAAACAGCGATAAAAACATCAATGTACCTGCGATACCAAAAGTATAGACTAATTCTATGTACGTATTGTGAGAACCTCTTTCTACGCCGCTAATAGTGATCAATTCCGCATTGACGCCATTACCAAACATCCAAGAAAAATCATCAAGCATGCTGTTTATATATTCCAACCACAAATCAGTTCGACCTGTAGTTATCGTATTTAACGTAGCTGTGTTTTCGGTGTTGTTAAATCTATAAAACATATCACTAATCCAGTATGGATTTTCTAACAAAAATATAACCACAGAGAAAAACATTACAAAAATGATCGTTACCTTAGCAGGTGTTTTTATCTCGTTTTTGGATACTACAACATAAATCCAGAATATAACAAGCAGCAAAATACACGACTTTGACATTGTTACCATACCTAAAAAACTCATAATCATACAGCTGAATAAAAACTCAATAACACCTACTTTTTTTCGGTTGTATTCAAAATATATCGACCAAATGGCTACAATTAGCAAAATCGTGTAGTAGTTAGGATCGCCCCAAAAAGCTGCAAAACGATAGACAATAGCGCCATCTTCCGCATATGTATTCAATAATCGAATTTCCTCATTTAACTGAGGAATATCATTAATAAACAGGCCTATAATACCGGTTAATATAATGCCGTTAATCAGGCTTCTTACCACGGGAGTTATATTATTGATTTTTAATGTACTTACGATTACGTATCCCACAATAATCCATAAAATTATATTAATCAAATGAACCAGATAATCAGTGTTATGCAACTCCGATAGAACAAATCCATATGAAAAAAAAGCGATTAATACTGTTATAAACTTAAAGCTGAATTTTTCTCTATACTGGAACATGTA
>JAZQBQ010000059.1:0-51852 GCA_045545755.1 Congzhengia sp.
ATTGTCTTCAAGTACAAGCCCAAGAAGGGTTATTCTAAGAAGCAGGGCCACAGACAGCCTTTCACAAAAGTTGTTATCGAAAAGATAAACGCATAATTATGACTAAGATTAGCGTTTATAAAAAAGGTTCGCACATTGTAGGGTATGTGGTTGAAGGTCATACAGGTTATGCAGAAGAAGGTTCTGATATTGTATGTGCCGCAGTTTCTACTGTTGCAACCCACACATTAAACGGTCTTACAGAGGTTGTTAAAATTCCTGTAGGCTATGAAGTTCGTGACGCTTACCTTGAATGTATTGTTCCCGATAATCTATCGGAAGAAGAGCGTAAGCAGTCAGATATTTTACTTGATGCAATGTATCAAACCTTAAAAAATTTAGAAGAACAATACAAAGAATATATAACCATTATTGATATGGAGGTGTAGTTATGCTTAAGATTAACATTCAGCTCTTCGCTCATAAAAAGGGTGTAGGTAGCACAAAGAACGGACGTGATAGTGAAGCTAAGCGTCTTGGTGTTAAAAAAGCAGACGGTCAGAGCGTTCTCGCCGGCAATATTCTTGTTAGACAGAGAGGAACAAAGATTCATCCTGGTACAAACGTTGGCAAAGGCGGCGACGATACATTATTCGCTTTAGTTAACGGCAAAGTTAAATTCGAGAAATTTGGCGCAGGCAAAAAGCGTGTAAGTGTTTACGAGGACGTTACAGCGTAATTTTTTAGCATATTTAGCCCCGAGATTACCTCGGGGCTTTTTTACTATTTGGAGGTGGAGGCGTGCCGAAAATATTTGCGATTTCAGATTTGCATTTGGGTTTTTCCTGTGATAAGCCGATGAACATTTTCGGTAACAGCTGGGAAAACCACGAAGAAAGATTATACGAAAACTGGCAGGCAACAGTAGGTAAAGACGATATCGTTTTAGTTCCCGGCGACATTTCCTGGGAAACCTATATAAACAGGGCTACTGCCGATTTTGACTTTATAAACAAACTTAACGGAACGAAAATAATTACAAAGGGTAACCACGACTACTGGTGGGAAACTCTTTCTAAATTAAATAAATTTTTAGCAGAAAACAATTTTGACACAATCCGCTTTTTGCACAATACAAATTTAGTTTTTGGTAATGTATGCATCTGCGGAACAAAAGGCTATCCCGAAACGGAAGGCATACCCACAGACGACGAGGGCAAACGCCTTTATTCAAGAGAAATTTTAAGATTACAAAGCGCAGTAGCGGAAGCTAAAAAAACAGGTGCAGAGAAAATTATTGTTTTACTTCATTATCCACCGGGCACACAGAGTGAGTTTGCAAGGATTTTAAAAGACGCACAGGTGGACTACTGTATTTACGGACACCTTCACGGCGGAACTTACGGCGCTGTAACCAAAGGTAATGTAGGTGGTGTGGAGTATAGATTGGTGTCATCAGATTATTTAAAATTTTGTCCTATAGAGATTACGGAAATTTAAAGAGCAGTGAGATTACTCACTGCTCTTTAAATATTCTTTTAACGCTTCTAATTTTTTTTCAGCAACCTTTCTTCCTGTCTGGTATGCTTTTTCCAACTCATCAGCGTTGTGCTCAACGTGATTTACATTTAACTTTTCTTCAGGTCGGATAACGAACAGTTCGCCGCCCTCTTCTTTCTCTTTTATATAGCTGAGTGTTTCGTTATACATAATATGACGGTTTGCCATAACATCAATCAGCTTTGGAAATTTTTTATACACGAGCTTAATAAGGGGAAGGGCACTATTCTTTTTCTTAACATACCCGTCGGGTTGAGTGAGCACGACCACATTTTTATTGTACCCCATATTTTCAAAAGTCTTAACGGGAATAGAATCTGCCATACCGCCGTCAAGTAATTTTTTACCGCCTGCTTCCACAATGCGTGAAGCTAATGGCATAGAGGCTGACGCTCTCATCCAAGACAAAGCCTCAGTGTCATCGACATCATATTTTTTGTATATAGCTTCTCCCGTCTCAATGTCGGTAGCAACTATATAAAATTCAGTTTTGGATTTTCTGAAAGTGTCGTTATCAAAGGGGTCTAACTCATTGGGAATTTTGTTGTAGCAAAAATCCTCGCCGAAAAGGTCGCCTGTCTTAACTAAGGAACGAAAACTGCAGTAACGTTTATCACGACAGTATTTTTTGTTGTACCTAATTGTTCTTCCTATCTGTTTTGAAATAAAGTTGCATCCAAATGTAGCACCTGCAGATACGCCAATAACTCCATCAAACTCTATATTGTTTTCCATTAAAACATCTAATACACCTGCGGTAAACATTCCTCGCATGGCGCCGCCTTCTAATATAAGTCCGCGTCTTAGTTCCATAAAACACCTCCGTGATAAGTAATCTTAAAAAGTTGATAGCGAGCAATCAGGTGAGGTTGGCGCGTCTACAAGCCAACAGCCTGAGTGAGCGTGACTTTTTACGAAATGAGAAGTGGTAGTCCGAAAAGTGTAGCCACGCTTTATAAAAAAAGCGTGGTAAGCCCAAAGGACTTACCACGACGTGGTGCCGCTGGCCGGAGTCGAACCGGCACGGTATCACTACCGGCGGATTTTGAGTCCGCTACGTCTGCCAATTCCATCACAGCGGCAAAAAACCTGACTTATTTATTGTAACATCAAATGCTTGATTTGTCAACTATTATTTTTTTGTTAATATTTTTTAGTAATTTAACCAAAAAATATTAAAAAACTGGCAAAAAAACCAAAAAAAATAAAAAAAACCCTTGTTTTTTCTACATTTTTGTGCTATCATTTAATTATACTTTTTAAAAGTTGAGGTGAAAATGATGAACAAAACAGAATTAGTTGCTGCTGTTGCTGCAAAAGCTGAACTTTCTAAGAAGGATGCTGAAGCTGCAGTTAATGCTACAGTTGATGCAATCAAAGATGCATTAAAAGCTGGTGACAAAGTTGCTTTAGTTGGCTTCGGTACATTCGAAGTTAGAGCTCGTGCTGCACGTGAGGGTAAGAACCCCCAGACAGGTGCGAAAATCAAAATCGCAGCTACAAAGGTTCCTGCTTTCAAGGCAGGCAAAGCGTTAAAAGACGCTGTAAAATAATCCTGGCGTATACATAAGGCGAAAGGGCTTAAGCTCTTTCGTCTTTTTACGTTTATATTGAAATAATATTTAATTTATGATATACTGTTACAAAATGCAATTTGAGGAGAAGAAGTATGAACAGAGTAGAAAAAGCTTTAGAGAATCATAAAAAAGGATACAACTGCGCACAGGCTGTACTTTGCGCTTTTGCAGATATTACTGATTTCACAGAAGACCAGTTATTCAGAATTTCTGAGGGATTTGGTTTCGGAATGGGAACGCAAGGCGCTTGCGGTGCTGTGAGTGCTATGGTATTTTTGGCAGGCTTAGAAAAAAGTATCGGTACAGATAAAATCCCTGAAACAAATAAAAAAGAAAGCTATGCGTTGACGCGTGAGCTTATCGAAGCTTTTGAAGAAAAGAATAAGTCAACAATCTGTAAAGAAATAAAAGGCGAAAACCTCCGCTCTTGCGACGGTTGCATTGAAGATGCGATAAAAATCTTAGAAGAAAAATTAAAGTAGGTAAGACTATGCAGGATAATAAAAAAGCATTAAAAAAGCAAATGGCGCAGAACAATCTGCACTTTAATAAAGCTTTAGGACAGAATTTTTTAACTGATGACGGTATACTTGATGAGATAATTGATGCGGCGTGTATACAAAGCAGCACAAACGTCTTAGAAATAGGTCCTGGTGCAGGTGCACTGACCTTAAGGTTGGCACCGAGAGCAAAAAAGGTTGTGGCGGTGGAACTTGATACTTCTCTGATTCCTATGCTTTCTGAGAGCTTGGCGGAGTATGACAACACAAAAATTATAAACAACGATATTTTAAAGGTAGACCTAAAAAAGCTCATTGATGAGGAGTTTGACGGCGAGCCTGTTAAGGTAGTTGCAAATCTGCCTTATTATATTACTACACCTATTATTATGAAGCTTTTAGAGGAAAACCCCGGTTTTGAAAGCATTATAGTAATGGTGCAAAAAGAAGTGGCGGACAGACTTGTGGCAACTCCTGGTGGTAAAAATTGCGGCGCTATCACATACAGCGTAAACTACTACTGCGAGGCTTCAAAGGTAGTTGACGTGCCGCCTGAGGCTTTTGTTCCCGCGCCAAAAGTATGGTCGTCGGTAATTAAGCTTAATCTTCGTAATGAACCTCCAGTTGATTGCAAGGATAAGGAGCATCTTTTTGAGCTTATAAAGGCTGCATTTTTGATGCGTAGAAAAACATTTATAAACTGTGTTTCAAACAGCAAAACAATAAATTGCGACAAGGAAACATTAAGAGAAATCCTCAATAAATTAGGCATTTCCGAAACCGTCAGAGGAGAGGCGCTTTCCTTAGTGCAATTTTCACAAATTAGCAATGAAATTTTACTGCGAAATTTGTAGAAAAAACTTTAATAAAAAGACTATGAATTTTGCTTGAAAAAGTGTATAATAGTATATGTCAAAATATAAAGTGTGATAGTATGCACTAGTGTAGCTTGCTATTGCGCACCGTAATGGTGAAAGGAGATTTTCAAATGACTAACAACAAAGTAGTTTTAAGTTGGCTTGAAGAAATGAAAGCTTTGACAACGCCTGATTCAATCGTTTGGATTGACGGCAGTGAAGAGCAGTTAGAAGCACTTCGTGCAGAAGCAGTTTCAACAGGCGAAATGATTAAACTCAATCAGGAAAAATTACCCGGTTGCTACTACCACAGAACAGCAGAAAATGACGTTGCTCGTGTAGAGGACAGAACATTTATCTGCACACCCACAAAGGAAGAAGCTGGTCCCGTTAACAACTGGATGGAACCTTCTGAAATGTATGCAAAATTAAACGCGTTATATAAAGGCTCAATGAAGGGCAGAACAATGTATGTTATCCCTTATTCAATGGGTCCTGTAGGCTCACCGTTTTCTAAAATCGGTATTGAGCTTACAGACAGTATCTACGTTGTTTTAAATATGGCTATTATGACAAGAATCGGCAAGGCTGTTTTAGATCAGCTTGGTGACAGCGGCGATTTCGTAAAATGTTTACACGCTAAAAAGGACGTAAATCCTGACGAAAGATACATCGTTCACTTCCCTAAGGACAACACAATTATGTCAGTTAACTCAGCTTACGGCGGTAACGTACTTTTAGGTAAGAAGTGCTTTGCACTCCGTATCGCTTCATACCAGGGTATGCAGGAAGGCTGGATGGCTGAACATATGCTTATCTTAGGTTTAGAAAACCCCAAGGGCGAAGTTAAGTACATCTGTGCTGCGTTCCCCTCAGCTTGCGGTAAGACCAACCTTGCAATGCTTATTCCTCCTGAATACTTAAAGGAAAAGGGCTACAAGGTATGGACAGTAGGCGATGACATTGCTTGGATCAGAAAGGGTAAGGACGGCAGACTCTATGCTATCAACCCCGAAGCTGGCTTCTTTGGTGTTGCTCCCGGTACAAGTGTTAAGACAAACTTTAATGCATTAGAATCAACAAAGAAGAACACAATTTTCACAAACGTTGCTATCAATAACGATGATATGACAGTTTGGTGGGAAGGTCTTGATAAGAATCCTCCCGAAAACTGCACAGAGTGGACAGGTAAGCAGGTAAACGGCAAGACCTATGAAGGTAAGCTCGCTCATCCTAACTCAAGATTTACAGCTCCCGCTGTAAACTGCCCCTGTATCTCAAGCGAATTCGAAAACCCCGAAGGTGTTCCTATTTCAGCTATCGTATTCGGCGGCAGACGTGCTAAAACTGCTCCGTTGGTATATCAGGCAAGAGACTGGAACCACGGTGTATTCGTAGGTGCTACAATGGCATCTGAAACAACGGCAGCAGCTGCTGGTGCAGTAGGTGTTGTTCGTCGTGATCCTATGGCTATGAAGCCTTTCGTAGGCTACAACATGGCAGACTACTTCCAGCACTGGATTGATATGGGTAAAGAATTAGACGCTGACAAGGCTCCTGAAATCTTCCACGTTAACTGGTTCAGACAGGACGACGAAGGCAACTTTATGTGGCCCGGTTTTGGCGATAACATGAGAGTTCTCCTCTGGATTTTAGACAGATGTGCAGGCGTAGCTGACGCTCGTGAATGTGAAATCGGTTACATTCCCGAAGAAGGCGCTATCGACACAACAGACTTAGATATGACACCCGAAAGCTTAGAAGAACTCTTTGAAGTTGACAAGAAACTCTGGTTGGAAGACGTTGCTGATCAGGAAAAATACTTTGCTCAGTTTGGCGATAAACTCCCTGCTGAAATAAAAGCAGAATTAGAAAACTTAAAAGCAAAGTTATCTAAATAATTAAATTATTAAAGCGTGCAGTTTTTAAACTGCACGCTTTTTTATTCGTATGAAAAGATAAGCACCATCACCAAATTGGCAATGATGCTTATTTTAATTAGTTATTGTAATTATAACCAATATTTACAGCTTCGATGTTTTTCTCGATGAGCCAAGCCTTTGATGCAGGTACGCTCTTTTCGATACCTAGCTTGATTTCTTCAGGTGTGTAAAGACCTGTTGCTTTTAAGAGGGCACCAACTGTAATCATATTTGCCAAGGTTTCTAAGTGGTGCTGATTTGTAAGCTCTGTTGCGGGAATTTTGATAACATTAACATCTGTGCGTTCCACGTCACGGTCGATTAATGAGTTATCCATTATAATATAACCGCCGGGCTTAACCTTTGATTCAAACTTGTCAAGTGAAGGACGGTTTAATGCGATTAAAACATCGGGGTCCGCAATAACGGGTGAACCAACAGGTGTTTCTTCTGAGATAACGACGCTGCAGTTACATGTGCCGCCGCGCATTTCAGGTCCGTAAGAGGGAAGCCATGTGACGTTTCTTTCTGTTTCTAAGCTTGTATAAGCTAAAACCTTACCGGCAAAAAGAATACCCTGTCCGCCGAAACCTGCTAAAATAATCTGACTACTTTTCATTTTTATGAGCATCTCCTTTGAGTTAATAAACTAATTATCAATGCGCTTAATATCTGCGCCTAAATTTCTGAATTTTTCTTCCATATTTTCGTATCCGCGGTCTATGTACTGAATATCAGTGATAGTTGTTTCTCCTTTTGCCATAAGACCTGCAATAACCATACCTGCGCCGCCTCGTAAATCAGTAGCACGCACCTCGGCGCCAGTGAGTCCTGTACCTTTGATAGCAGCAGTTCTGCCGTTGATTGTAATATCTGCTCCCATACGTACAAGCTCGTCAACGTACTGGAAACGTGATTCCCAAACACTTTCTGTAACAATGCTTGTCCCGTTTGCCGCAGCAAGTAAAGATACAAACTGAGGCTGCATATCAGTGGGAAAACCCGGATAGGGAAGTGTTTTGATGTTTACGGGCTTGATTGTGCCTGTACCGATAACACGAATGCTGTCATCAAATTCTTTGACTGTTGCACCTGTTTCTTCAAGTTTTGCACTAATTGATTCCATATGCTTTGGAATAACATTCTTTACTAAAATATCTCCGCCGGTGGCTGCTGCGGCCACCATAAATGTGCCTGCCTCAATCTGGTCTGGTATGATAGAATATGTACCGCCGTGAAGGTTGTCCACACCGTGGATACGGATAACGTCAGTACCTGCGCCTTTTATATTTGCGCCCATAGCGTTTAAAAAGTTTGCTACGTCAACGATATGGGGCTCTTTAGCAACGTTTTCAATTATTGTTGTGCCACGGGCCAAAGTTGCCGCCAACATAACATTTATAGTAGCACCAACAGATACCACGTCAAGATAAACGTTAGTACCAACTAAGCCCTCGGTATCAGCGTAAACAACGCCGCTTTTTTCAATTTCGTCGTCGCTGCTTATTTTAGCACCCAATGCCTTAAAGCCTTTTAGGTGTTGATCAATAGGACGGCTGCCAAAATTACAACCGCCGGGCAATGCCACGTCTGCTTTCTTAACTCTGCCAAGTAATGCGCCCAACAGATAGTAAGAAGCACGCATTTTACGTACCTTTTCATAAGGTGCTGTATATTTATTCACATCGGAGCAGTCAATTTTAATGGTGTACTTATCCAAAAAATCGATACGGGCACCAAGCTCCTCCAATATGCTGCAAATCACAACAACGTCTTTGATTGCAGGAACGTTTTCCACAATGCAGATGCCATCAACTAAAAGTGCTGCAGGAATAATCGCAACCGCAGCATTTTTTGCGCCGCTTATGGTTACTTCGCCGCAAAGACGTTTGCCACCTTTTACAACAAGTTTTTCCAAATCTATCAAACCTCCGTAATGTCCAATTACAATGGGTTATTTTAAATACATACCTAATATAATATTATAGCATTATTTCGGGAAAAATCAATGGTTATTTAGAAATTATTTGACAAAAATGTAAATACTGCAAAAAATATCTTTTATATACGTTGACAAAAGGAAAATTGAGTGTTATAATTTAATAAGATTTTTACAGAATATGCATTAAAAATGTAAATTTATGCACGTTTGTCCTGACGTGCGACTAAAAATTTCGGACAGAAAGGTATGTAAATTATGAAAAAGATTTTAGCATTAGTAATGGTTGCAGTTTTAGCTATCGCTATGGTAGCTTGTGGCTCTGCAGAAAAAGACGTACTTACAATGGGTACAAACGCAGCATTCCCTCCCTATGAATTTGTTGATGAAAACAACAATGTAGTAGGTATCGACGCAGAAATCGCTCAAGCTGTTGCAGAAAAGCTCGGTATGGAATTAGAAATCAAAGACATGGCGTTTGACTCTTTAATCACAGCAGTCTCAACAGGTTCAGTTGACGTAGTACTTGCTGGTATGACAGTTACACCCGAGCGTGCAGAATCAGTTAATTTTTCAGATTCTTATGCAACAGGTATTCAGGTTGTTATCGTTACAGAAGATTCAGCAATCGCTTCAATTGAAGATTTAGACGGCAAAAAGATCGGTGTTCAGACAGGTACAACAGGTGACATCTACTGTGCAGGCGATTACGGCGAAGAGAATATCGCTCGTTACGACAACGGTGCTTTAGCAGTAGCAGCATTACAGAACGGTCAGGTTGACTGTGTAGTTATCGATAATGAACCCGCTAAGGCGTTTGTTGAAGCTAACGAAGGTCTTAAAATCTTAGACACAGAATACATCACAGAAAATTATGCTGCAGCTATTGCAAAAGAAAACACAGAATTACTCGAAAAGTTCAACGCAGCTTTAGCTGAACTCAAAGCAGAAGGTAAACTCGATGAAATCATCGGCAAATACATCAAAGCTGAGTAATTAAAACCCTAAATAAGACTGAGGGGCGATAGGAATCGCCCCTTTTATTTCGTTAAGAAAGGGGAAAGCAAATGACAGTTTTAACATTTGCTAAATGGATAGTTGAGGCACCAAACTGGATATTGTCGTTGCCTGAAAGCTTGCAACGATTGGTTTTCCAATTTTATCAGGTTTTTATATATGAAAATCGCTGGAAATTCTTCACAGATGGTCTTGCAACTACATTTATAGTTACAATAGGTGCACTTATTATTGGTGTTATTATCGGTATGATAGTTGCACTTATTCGTTCGACACACGATAGTCAATCAAAAAAACCAAATTTTGTTTTACGTATCTTAAATGGAATATGTAAGATTTACGTTACAGTGTTACGTGGCACACCATTGATGGTGCAATTGCTTATTATGGGCTTTGTTGTTATGGTACCGAAGGGTAATTTTGAAACTATGCTTTGTGCAGTTATTACGCTTGGTATAAATTCAGGCGCCTATGTTGCAGAAATTGCACGCTCAGGTATTATGTCTATTAATGCAGGTCAGATGGAAGCGGGAAGAAGCTTAGGACTTAACTTTGCTCAGACAATGTGGCATATTATATTACCTCAGGCTCTAAAGAATATTTTACCTGCACTTGGTAATGAACTTATAGCTCTTTTAAAGGAAACATCGCTTGTTACGGTAATAGCGTTACAGGATGTAACAAAAGCTGCACAGGTTATAGTAAGTAAAGCATACACCGCAGTTATTCCTTACATAAGCCTGGCACTTATTTATTTGGTGCTTGTTATGATACTTACAAAACTTCTTGCAATGTTAGAAAGGAGGATGCGTAAGAGTGAGCGATAATGCAATTATTAAGACACATGACCTGTGTAAATACTACGGGGATAAAATCCACGCTTTAGATGGCGTAACAGCTGAAATTAAAAGAGGCGAGGTTGTGGTAGTAATCGGTCCTTCCGGTTCAGGTAAATCCACGTTTTTACGTTCTTTGAATTTACTTGAGCATCCCACATCAGGCAAAATTTTCTTTGAAGATGTGGATATTACAGACCCAAAAACCAACATCAACTTACACAGACAGAAAATGGGTATGGTGTTCCAGCAGTTTAATTTGTTCCCACATATGACAGTGTTGAAAAATTTGACACTTGCACCTATGAAGCTTTTGAAAAAGAGCAAAGAGGAAGCGGAAAAGAAAGCAATGGAGCTGTTGGAGAGAGTAGGACTTGCCGACAGAGCAGGTGCGTATCCCGAACAGTTATCAGGCGGTCAGAAACAGCGTGTGGCAATTTGCCGTGCTCTGTGTATGAATCCTGACGTTATGCTCTTTGACGAGCCTACATCAGCGCTTGACCCCGAGATGGTAGGCGAAGTTTTAGATGTTATGAAGAGCTTGGCACGTGAGGGTATGACAATGGTTGTTGTAACTCACGAAATGGGCTTTGCAAAGGACGTTGCAGACAGAGTAATCTTTATGTGTGACGGCAAAATTATGGAGGAGGGAACTCCCGATGAGTTCTTTACCAATCCAAAAGATGAAAGAGCGAAACAATTCTTAAAGAGTATATTATAGGCTTTTAAAAAGGCGCAGAACGTCAAAAACAAAAGTATATATTTACTGTATATTAATGAAAGAACTCAAGCAAACACTTGAGTTCTTTTGTTTTTTATGTTTTTGACTATAAACATTCTTCACCTCTCGTAGTATCTATATACAACTTCGGGTTCAGACTGTTTATTCTGGATCCTTTTTTCTCAAGCCCGGTCACGGGATTAGTAAAACGTTGCAACCTGTTGTACAGGTGCAGGGGAATGTACAATTTGCTCTGCATAAAGGACAGGACCTTTTCCTTCGTAGAGCTCGTGGTATTCGTGTTTTAGCTTTACCGTTACCATAAGCCAGTCGCGGTTATTAACCATAGCAGACTTCGGAAGAACCATTAGCATACCGCCGTAAGCTATATCGTCTTCGCAACAGGTCATAATATGCCTGCCGATAAGACAAAGGTCAGAGGGAAGCGTTTCGTTCTTTGCACAAATTCCTTTAAACATCAATGTTTTTCCGTCGTATTTATCAATATCCTCATTCATATCACGATAAAATTCTGCAAAGTCCTCGTCTTTGATAACCACAACATCAGCGTTTAAATCATAGGGCAGGGGGTCTTCAATTTCATCGTATTCCACGTGACCGTCAGTAAACTCAAAAACAATATTAACACGGCGGTTAACACCACGTACAATCTTGTGAAAAAGCATTTTGTCAGTCGTGTCAGTTGTGCGGTTGAAGATTACCACCTCAGGACTTTTCAGCTTGTCTACAACCAAAGACCTCATATTGTCGTTGTAGTTGATAAAAGTTGTTGCGTCCATAAAGCACATTTCTTGAGCAATTACAAATCCACGGGGAATGATGCTGAAAAGACTATCAATATTCCACATACCATTGTATTCGATTATGATGCGCTCTGCCTTGTGCTTTTTTGCAAGGGAAGTGATTAACTTGGGGGTTAAATCATCTTCGTTTTCAACTGCTTCAATAAATACATTTTCAGAAGAAAATTTTGAAAAATCGTATTCTTCCACACCTTCCTCGCACATAAGGATAAGAGTTCGCTCACCGTCATTGAAGCGCACATCTTCTAGCGTTCCCTGTATAAACTGGGTTTTACCTGCTTCTATAAATCCTGTAAATAAATATATAGGTATCTGTTTCATATTTATACTCCAAACAATTCTTTTATAGCGTCAGTATTAATATCAGCACCTATAACGCAAATTCTTCCGCATACATCAGCAGCGCCGCATCGTACATCAGGGGTTTCGGGGATATAGTCAAAATAAATCCAATCCTCGCCCTCTGTTGCTACATAACCTTTAGCACGCAAGATTGCGCCGTATTTTTCCTCGTTGGATAAGGCGTTTAAAATAGCGCTGATTTCGTCTTTTGTAAATTTCTTTGCTGTTTCAAAACCTACGCTCTGGAAAACCTCGTCAGCGTGATGATGCTCGTGATGGTGGTTATGATGATGCGCATGGTCATGGTCGTGATGGTGGTGATCGCAACAACAATGACCGTCTTTGTGCTCGTGATGATGGTGCTCGTGGCAATGACCGTGATGAGCTTCATCATATGCAGTTTCGTGAACTGCATCGTGGTCATGATGGTGATGGTGACCGTGGTGGTGACCACAAACAGGACAGGCTTCGTCTTCTAATTCCTCAATTTCGTTTTTGATGGACGACGCACCCTCAATTGCTGAGATAATCTGTGTGCTTGATAACTTATCCCATGGAGTTGAAACGATTATAGCATCGGCGTTTTTCTCTTTCAACAGGTGCATGCATTCGTGAAGCTTTTCTTCGGATAACCCGTCTGTATGGCTTAATACTATACACTTTGCTGCCTCGATCTGATTGTTAAAAAATTCGCCGAAGTTTTTCATATACATTTTGCACTTTTTGGCATCAACTACTGCAGTTGCACTGTTTAATATCAAGTGTTCGCGGTCAACATCGTTGACTGCCTTAATAACATCGCTCAGCTTACCGACACCTGAAGGTTCAATTAAAATTCTGTCAGGAGCAAACTCTGCCAAAACTTTTTTCAAAGCCTCGCCGAAGTCGCCTACCAAACTGCAACAAATGCAGCCTGAATTCATTTCGGTAATATTTATACCTGCATCTTTTAAAAATCCGCCGTCGATACCGATTTCGCCAAATTCATTTTCTATCAAAACCAGCTTTTCTGATTTATAGCCGTCAGCCAGTATTTTTTTGATTAAAGTAGTCTTTCCGGCGCCCAAAAAACCTGAAAAAATGTCGATTTTTGTCATATATTTTCTCTCCTTAGAAGTTATAGTTTTGTTATATCACGAAAGTTGAAAAAAGTCAATGAAACTCCTGAAAATTATTATATCGTTTAAATATGAAATATAAAACTTGAAAACGTGGGAAATTTATGTTATTATTTTTATTAAAGTAAAACGATTGATTAAGCAAAACAACGAGGTGAGATATATGAAAGTAACAATAGCGATAGATTCATTTAAAGGGAGTCTTTCTACTTTTCAGGCAGGGGAGGCAGTATCCGAGGGCATAAAGCAGGTGTACCCTGATGCTGAAGTAAATATATGCCCTCTTGCAGATGGTGGCGAGGGTACTGTTGATGCAATTATCGCTGCAACAGGTGGAAAAATGGTAGAAACAACGGTGCACAATCCTTTAGGGATTATGATACAGAGCAACTACGGAATTATCCCCCGCACAAAAACGGCTATTATAGAGATGTCATCTGCTGCAGGAATTACACTTATTGACGAAGCAAGCAGAAACCCATTAAACACAACTACCTTTGGTGTGGGCGAACTTATTTTAGACGCCATTTCAAAAGGCTGCCGTAAATTTATTATCGGGATAGGCGGCAGTGCTACAAACGATGGTGGTGTAGGTATGCTCCAGGCGTTGGGGTTTGAGTTTTTAGATAAATGTGGCAATCAGGTTGCTTTTGGCGCAAAAGGCCTTAAGGATATTGTTGAAATAAGTGCAGATAATGCAATAAAGGAGCTGAAAGAATGTTCTTTCTGCATTGCCTGTGATGTAAAAAATGTTTTGTGTGGCGAAAACGGCTGCAGTGCTATATACGGTCCGCAAAAGGGTGCAACACCCGAAATGATAAAGGAAATGGATATATGGCTTCATAATTACGCTGCCCTGACTAAAAAGATAATCCCCACTGCGGACGCTACAATACCCGGTACGGGAGCTGCAGGAGGAATGGGCTTTGCGTTTTTGGCTTATTTGAATGGCACTTTGCAGTCAGGAATCGACCTGGTAATTAAAGAAACTGAGTTGGAAAAATACGTAAAAGATGCAGATGTTGTTGTAACCGGCGAGGGTAGATTAGACGGGCAGTCATATATGGGTAAGGCTCCAATTGGCGTTGCAAAGCTTGCTAAAAAGTTTGCAAAACTCGTAATTGCTTTTTCGGGATGCGTGACTGATGATGCGGTAATCTGCAATGAACACGGAATAGATGCGTTTTTCCCCATTGTCAGGACACCTTGTACATTAAAAGAGGCAATGGACGCAGATAATGCGTATAAAAATTTGAAAGATACGGCACAGCAGGTATTCAGATTGATAAAAGCAGGAAACTGATAAAAATGAATATATATAATGTGATAAATTAGTGGAATATGCAGAAACTATGGCCACATATGTATTGAATGCCTTAGGTTAGGAGGTATGTATATGAAAATTACAGTTTACGGCGCAGCAAGCGACAAAATAAACGATTCATACAAAGCATCAGGCGAGCTTTTAGGCAAAAAAATGGGCGAGCGAGGACACGCGCTTGTGTTCGGCGCAGGCGATAACGGTATGATGGGGGCAGTTGCCCGCGGTGTACACGAAAAAAACGGAGAAATCATCGGTATAGCACCTACGTTTTTTAATGTTGACGGCGTGCTGTTTGAAAAATGCACAAAACTAATCGGCACAGAAACAATGCGTGAAAGAAAGCAACTTTTAGAAAACGAGGCAGACGCATTTGTTATAGTACCCGGCGGCGTAGGCACATTTGATGAATTTTTTGAAATTTTAACACTAAAACAGCTCCAACAGCACAATAAGGCAATAGCCATCTTTAATGTTGACGGCTACTACGACGAACTCTTGGCTATGATGAGGAGCGCTGCTGATAAGGAGTTCATCTCTGATATGACATTAGAGCTTTATCAGGTGTTTACAGATGTTGATGCTATGCTCGACTACCTTGAAAATTACGTTCCAAAAAAAGAGGATGTTCACAGATTACGAAACTTGTTAGAGGAAAAGATGTAAATCTATTGGAGAAATAAAGCGGTATAACTCCGCTTTATTTTTGTGTAAAAACTGCTTGCATAGAGCGCTGCGGTAGTGTATAATATTATCGTTCGACAATTTATGATATGAAATGAGGAAAAAGAATGAAAACTTTCAAACCGATGTTATTTACCGATTTGAAAAAATACAGCGGTTCCCAACTGGCAAAGGACATTATTGCAGGTATTATCGTAGCTATTATCGCACTGCCTTTGTCTATTGCTTTGGCGATTGCGTCAGGTGTTGGACCTGAGGCAGGTATTTATACCGCAATTATCGCAGGCTTTGTGACTGCTTTTTTTGGCGGTTCCAGCGTGCAGATTTCAGGTCCTACTGCTGCCTTTGCTACGATTGTAGCAGGAATAGTTGCCCGTAGCGGCGTAGAGGGTCTTGCCCTTGCTACCATTATGGCAGGTATTCTGCTTATAGTTATGGGTATATTCAAGTTTGGTAACCTGATTAAATACATACCTTTTACAATTACCACAGGCTTTACGGCAGGTATTGCAGTAACGCTTGTTATCGGTCAGCTAAAGGATTTCTTTGGTGTAAGTTATGCAAACGGAGAAGCGCCTATTGAAACCTTAGAAAAGTTTGAAGCGTTTGCTGCAAATATTGCTTCTGTTAACTACGAGGCAATTATTGTAGGGGTAGTGTGTTTAGCAATTCTGTTTATCTGGCCAAAGATCTTTGACAAAATCCCGGCGTCTCTTTTAGCGGTTGTTGCAGGTATTGTAATGGTTAAGGGCTTTGGAATGAACGTTAATACCATTGGCGATTTGTTTGATGTAGGTCGTGAGTTGCCTAAATTCAATCTGCCCGGCTTTAGCTTCAGTTCGATTACCGCACTTATTCCCGATGCGTTTACTATTGCAATTTTAGCAGGTATTGAATCGTTGCTTTCCTGCGTTGTTGCTGATGGTATGGTAAACAAAAAGCACCGTTCTAATACAGAGCTTATTGGTCAGGGCCTGGGTAATATTTCCTCAGCTTTATTTGGCGGTATTCCTGCAACAGGTGCTATAGCAAGAACAGCAGCCAATGTTAAAAACGGCGGAAGAACTCCTATATCTGCTATGGTACACGCAATAGTGCTGCTTTTGGTATTGGTTGTTTTAATGCCTTATGCGTCTTGGATTCCTATGCCTGCAATTGCGGCAATTCTTATAAATGTAGCATACAATATGTGCCAGTATAAGCAGTTTATCCATATTGTAGAGACATCGCCCAAGAGTGATGTTTTAGTGCTTGTGGCAACCTTCCTGCTCACGGTAATTTTTGACCTTGTTGTTGCAATTGAATTTGGTGTTATCGCTGCTTGTGTACTGTTTATGAGAAGAATGAGCGACGAAACAACCATTGAAAGCTGGAAATACACAGAAGACGAAAACGAAGATGCAGAAAGCCTTGATCTTCGCATAGTGCCGAAGCATATCAGCGTTTATGAGCTTAACGGTCCTCTGTTCTTTGCCGTTGTGGGCGAAATTTCAAAAATCCGTCCCAAGGAAGAAACAAAGTGCATTATACTTCGTATGCGCTCTGTTACCTCGGTTGACACAGATGCGCTTCACGCACTGGAAAGCTTCGTGAAAAAGTGCCACAAAAAAGACATTCAGGTAATCTTTTCACACGTTAATTCTCAACCCATTAAGGCAATGCGAAAATCAGGACTCTACGAATTGACAGGAAAAGAAAACTTCTGTATGAATATTGATAAAGCGCTGAAAAAAGCAGAAAGCTATAAATAAAGGGGCGAAATGCGGAGTGTTCTTGTGAACGCTCCGTTTTGTTGTTTTCGTAATAATTAACAGAATATTTCAACGGTGTTAAAATTTGGATAAACTTATTTCGCTGATGTTGACAAAAATAAAAGAATAAGATACACTAACATTGGATAAGTTTGCAGAAAATAAGGAATACTGTATAAATTCGCCTCTGCTTGAATAAGTTTAAAAAAAGACTTATAAGGGGAGGATTTGTATGTTATTTGTTTTAAAAAAGAACAGACTAATTTCAGGGTTTTTAATATTGTCGTTGGTAGTATTTGCGTGTGGAATAGTAAAATCAGCGGTATTTTCTAATCAAGCAACTTTTTTACCTTCTGAGTGGAGAACAATCATAATTGATGCTGGGCATGGTGCACCTGATGGTGGTGCGGTAGGTGCGAGTGGAGTCTTAGAAAAGGATTTAAACTTAGCTGTGGCGACGGCTTTGCAGAATTTTTTAGAAGCAGGCGGCACAGAGGTTATCGTTACCCGTTCCGATGACAACGGCATATACGATGTGTCGGGAAGTATTAAAAGCAAAAAAGTTTCTGATATTAAAAACCGCGAAAAACTTATGAAGGAAACAGACGCGGATGCTTTTATCAGCATCCATATGAATAAATTTCCTGAAGAAAAGTATAGCGGACCACAGGTGTTTTATTCTACCAATGATACCGACAGTAAGCATTTGGCGGAATGTGTTCAGCATAATCTTATAACAGTACTTTCTCCTGTATCTGAAAGAGAAATAAAAGAAGCCTACGACAGTATATATCTTTTAAAGAATGCTACAGT
The DNA here is from genome assembly GCA_045545755.1 of Congzhengia sp. GTDB lineage: Bacteria > Bacillota > Clostridia > UBA1381 > UBA9506 > Congzhengia. The sequence goes on from JAZQBQ010000059.1 coordinate 17,762, forward strand.
TCCCGCAATACTAGTTGAGTGTGGCTTTTTGTCTAATGCTCAAGAGGAGAAGAAACTTATTGAGGAAAATTACCAAAAACAGATAGCCTGGGCTATCTATTGCGGTATTATACAATACTTTGACGAAAAATAAAAAAAGGAGTGTTTACTTTGAAGAACTGGAAAATACGATATCTTGATTTTATACCGATTTTAATCATTGCGTTTTTCCTTTTTAAGCTTATTTTTACAACGGATATTTCAATTTCGGGAATTTTTGACACGATTTATTCCTGTGTTGCGTATTTTGTGTACGGACTGATAATTGCATATTTTTTGAACCCACTCCTTTCTGTTGCTCAAAAACGCATTATAAAAAAGAAAGATTCAGAAAATACCAAACGTGTAAAAAATGGCATAACAATAGCTGCGTTATACCTCGCTGTTGCAGGTTTTATTTCAATTTTTGTAGTTACCATTATTCCTGCTATAGTAAACGGCATATCTGATTTTGTTAAAGAGCTTCCTCAGTATCTTGCAAAGTTCCAGATATGGTTTAACGATACAGTATCCTTCTTCAACGAAGATTTAGCCAAAGATTTGAGCGGCAAGCTCACAAATATCGTAATGAACTTCTACGATTGGGTTACAAAGCAGATGGACGTTGAAAAGGTGGGCAGTGCAGTAGCCACAACAGTTGGCGTGTCAGCCAAGGTGGTTATCCGCTTTGTGTTTGGTATATTGATTTCAATATACTTCCTCTTTGGCAAGGAAAAGCTAATTAATCATTTTAAGCGCTTTATATATGCTGTATTTAAAGTAGAGCGTGCCGAAAAAATATTGGACTACGGCAGCCAGATAAATAAAATTTTCCACGACTTTATCATAAGTAAGCTCGTTCAGGCGTTTGTAATATTTATCATCGGACTTATTGTGTTAGTACCCTTTGATATTCCTCTTGCGCCACTTATAAGCTTGCTTTTGGCAGTTACAAACATCATACCCTATATCGGTCCGTGGATTGGTGCAATTCCCAGCGTGGTGCTGGCGCTCCTGTATAGCCCGGTAAAAGCATTTATTGTGCTTGTGTTTATCATTGCTATGCAGATTATTGATAATCTCTTTATAGCGCCCAAAATTATGTCTGACAGAGTAGGAATAAGCCCGCTTTTGGTTATTGCAGGTGTGGCAATCGGTGGAACGTTTGGCGGTTTCATTGGTATGTTTATCGGTGTACCTGTGGTAGCAGTTGTAAAACTGGTATTTTACGACAATTTTGTTGAGAAAAGATTAAAAGAAAAAGGTATAGATATTTAATTTTAAAAAAATTGAAAAAAACTGTTGCAATTAAAAATAAAATGTGTTATAATTCTATCGTTGTATTCTGAAAATGTGTAATTTTTCCTAAAGAATGCAGCATTTTAAACAGTTATCTACTAGTTCGAAAGAGGTGAAATATATGAAACAGGGTATCCATCCCGATTACAAGCAGACAACAATCAAGTGTGCTTGTGGCGAAATTATCGAAACAGGTTCAACAAAGGAAAATATCACAGTTGAAATTTGCTCAAAGTGTCATCCTTTCTTCACAGGTAAGCAGAAGCTCGTTGATACAGGCGGCCGTGTTGAAAAGTTCAGAAAGAAATTTGGTCTTAAGAGCGAATAATTATTTTTTGAGTTCAGCTTGTTTGGAGGTGTAGTAGGCTATGGCAGTTTGGCTTACAATCGTTCGTATAATACATTTAATATTATCATTAATATTGATTGCTGTTGTTTTATTGCAGTCTGGTAAGGCTCAGGGTCTTTCAGGTGCTATAGCAGGCGGTTCTGAAACTTTCTTTGGCAAGAACAAAGGAAGAACAATTGACGCTATCTTGGAAAAGTGGACATCAGTTGTTGCTATCGCATTCTTAGTAACCTCTATAGTGCTGTTCTTCTTATATTAAGACCGATTAGCCATTATGCGAATTTTAAAAAGCCATTCCTTTTGGGGTGGCTTTTATTTTGTTTAAAAAGTAAAAAAATGAAAAAGATAAACAGGGGGGGTGAAATACTTGACCAGGGAAGAAAAAATATTAGCATATATAAATAACGAAATGAAAACACCGCTAAAGCCTGAAGAATTGGCGGTTGTATTAGACGTGCCGCAGAGTGATATGGCAGAGTTTAATATGCTGCTGCACGCTCTTATTGACGATTGCTTTGTTATCGAAACAAAACGTGGCAAAATCGCACCCTTATCCACACAAAATCTTGTAAACGGAAAATTCGTTGCAAATGAACGTGGATTCGGCTTTGTGGAAACAGATAGTGATATGGATTTGTTTATTTCGCCTGAACACACAAACGGAGCGCTCCACGGAGATGTTGTGCTGGCGCATATTATAAATGAAGGCGATGAAACAAAGCGTGCCGAGGGCGAAGTAATAAAAATATTAAAAGATACAGAACAAAAAATAGTGGGCAGATTAGAAATGTCAGGGGAAAACGGTTTTATTGTTCCTGTGTTCAGAAAATTCAACAAGGACTTTTTTGTTAAGAAAAAACACTTAAATGGTGCTAAAAACTTTGATATGGTAGTGGCAAAGCTTACATTGAGGGGCAACGGTGTCAAAAAGCCTGAGGCTAAGGTATTGTCAATCCTTGGCAATGTATATGCTCCCGGTGTTGATATACAGGCTGTATTGGAAAGCCAGAATATAAGATATGAATTTCCTGACGAAGTGCAGGAAATGGCAAAAAAAATACCCAAAAAAATCGACGACGGGTCGATTGCGGGAAGATTGGATTTAAGACACGAGCAGATTATAACAATTGACGGCGACGATGCCAAGGATTTGGACGATGCTATATATGTTAAAAAGCTTGAAAACGGCAACTACGAGTTAGGTGTTCACATAGCAGATGTGAGCCACTATGTAACAGAGAAGTCTGCTTTTGATAAAGAAGCCTACGTGCGTGGCACAAGTATATACCTTGCAGACAGGGTAGTGCCTATGCTGCCGGAAAGTCTGTCAAACGGCATCTGCAGCCTAAATGAGGGTGTGGATCGCTTAACGTTAAGCATCATTATGCAGATAGACAAAGGCGGCAATGTGATTGACCACAGAATAGCAGAAAGTGTAATCAACTCCTCTGCAAGAATGACATATGCAAATGTTACTGCAATTCTTGAAGGTGACAAGGACAAACGTGAAAAGTACGCTTATTTATGCGAGCATATAGAAAGAATGAATGAGTTAAGACAAATTCTTAATCTAAAGCGTAACTTGCGTGGAAGTATAAACTTTGACTTTGACGAGGCACGGATTGTATTGGACCAAGAGGGAAAACCTGTTGACATAGTAAAGCGTGAACGTGGAATATCCAATAATATCATAGAGGAATTTATGCTGATTGCGAACGAAACTGTAGCAGAGCATTTCTTCTGGTTAAACATTCCTTTTGTTTACAGAATACATGAAGAGCCAAATAGCGATTCAATCAGAGAATTTGCAAAATTCATCGCACCCTTTGGTTATACTATAAAGCATTCAAACGGCAAGGTGCACCCGAAGGAATTAGCTGAGTTGATTAAGAAATTGTCTGGAAAAAAAGAAGAAATAATAATCAGCGGTGTTATGCTGAGATCTTTGATGAAGGCAAAATATTCCCACGAAAACACAGGTCACTTTGGTCTTGCTTCAAAATACTACTGCCACTTCACGTCGCCTATCAGACGTTATCCTGACCTTGCAATCCACAGAATTATCAAAAAAAGTCTGCACGGAGAACTGAATGAGAAAAAAATGCTTGAATTTGCCAAAGGTGCAGCAAAGCACTCAAGCGAGGCAGAGCTTGCGGCGGTAGAGGCAGAGCGTACGGTTGAGGATATGAAAAAGGCAGAATATATGCAAAATTTCTTGGGAGAAGTGTATGACGCCACCATATCAAATGTAACGTCATTTGGTATTTTTGCGACCTTAGAAAACACAGTAGAAGGGCTTATAAGATTTGCAGATTTGACCGATGACTACTATATCTATGACGAAGCAAAAAGGCAGATAACAGGCGAGCGCACAGGGAAAATTTACAAGCCTGGAGATGCGGTAAAAATTCAGGTTGCTCGTGCCGATGCTCAATCTGGTAAGATTGATTTTGTTTTGTACAAAGAGGAAAATATTCTTGATAAAAAGAAAAAACACATAGAAAAAATTACAAAAAATAACAAACAAACTGCAAGATACCTGCGAAAAAGGCGAAAAAAACGTTAATTTTGCGATTTTTTTCTTGCATAAATTCACAAATTGGTGTATAATCATATTCAATAAGAGAAAAAAGGCGGTGTTATGTATGGATTTAAATCAGACACAGAAATTTAATTTCGGACTTACCCGTGAGGATTATATAAAAAGTATAATCAGCGAGGTTTATTCCGCTCTGGAGGAGAAGGGTTATAACCCTGTGAGCCAGATGGTAGGATATATTTTGTCAGGCGACCCCACATACATTACCGGACACAAGAATGCACGTTCATTGATTATGAAGGTTGAGCGTGACGAAATTATGGAATTTTTAGTTAAGTTCTATGTAAATCATCAGTAAGTTTAAAAGGCTATGCTTGGCATAGCCTTTTTATGTTAGGAAAGAAATATGAAAGAAAAGATAATTCATTTTGCAAAAGAGCTTAATATTGATCATATAGGTGTTGCTCCTGTTAAAAGGTATGATGAACTGGAGGCGCGCATAAATGAGCGCAGACAAAAGTATGGAATAAGTCGTTTTGAGGAAGCAGACATTGAAAAGCGGGTAAATCCACTTGCTACATACCCTTGGGCAAAAAGTATTATAGTATGCCTTTTTCCATATTACACAGGCGAAGATGAAGACGCCAATGTATCAAGATATGCACGTATTCCTGACTACCACACAGTAGCAAAGGGTAAACTGCAGCAAATTGCAAAATTCATAGAGCAGAAAAGCGGTGCTGAATGTGAATGCTTTGCAGATACAGGGGTGTTGCACGACAGGTGCCTTGCTTACCTTGCGGGACTTGGCTTTTTTGGAATGAATACCTGCCTGATAAATGAAAAATACGGCACATACTTTTTTATAGGATATATCATAACTGATGTGGAGCTTGAAGCGGACATGCCACTGAGCCGCGAGTGTGCTAAATGCGGAAATTGTGTAAAAATGTGCCCAGGTGAGGCGTTAGACGGCGATTATCACTTGGATTCAAAAAGATGTGTGTCCTACATTACGCAGGTAAAAGAGCTCACCGATGAGCAAAAGACCATACTAAAAAATCAAAGAATGATATACGGCTGCGACAGGTGTCAGGAGGTCTGTCCTCACAATGAAAACCCTGTGAAAACGCCTATAGCGGAATTTTATGAAAAAAGACAATCAAAACTTGAAAAAAACGAGCTTTTATCTATGTCAAACCGTGAATTCAAACAAAAATACGGAGAATTCCCTTTTTCTTGGTGTGGAAAAGCCGCTATTTTGAAGAATTTCGACAAATAAACCTTGACAATATGTGCAAATATGCGATAAAATATTAACAATATGTTTTTAACCTGAACGGAGTTATCCGAACCGGTTTTTGAATTGCAAAACTCTGATATAATTTCGTTAAAATGCTCGGAAATATGTTCAATATTTCCTGCGCTTTTGCCTTATTCTATCCAAATTTTGCTAATTCAAAAATTCTTCGAACCTGAAATAACTAAAAATTGAGATTTTTCAAGGCGGAAGGTCGAAGGAATACTTTGTGTATTTCAAGACCGACAACGAAGAAAAAGCCTATTTTTAGCTATTTCGGGCAGGTTCGGATAGCTTCGTTCAGGTTAGGAAGACGGAGGTCGAATAATAAATGAAAAACACAGAAAAAACAATGGAAAAAGTCGTTGCTCTATGCAAGGGCAGAGGATTTGTATATCCCGGTTCTGAGATTTACGGCGGACTTGCAAATACTTGGGATTATGGTCCTTTAGGCGTTGAGCTTAAGAATAACGTAAAAAGAGCTTGGTGGAAAAAGTTTATTCAGGAAAGTCCCTACAATGTAGGCTTAGACGCAGCAATCTTAATGAATCCCCAGACATGGGTAGCGTCAGGTCACGTAGGTGGTTTTTCTGACCCCTTGATGGACTGTAAGGAATGTAAGTCACGTCATCGTGCAGACAAGCTTATTGAGGACTATATGTTTGAAAAAGGCGAGCCTACAGTTGTTGACGGCTGGTCAGATGAAAAAATGCTCGAGTTTATAAGAGAGAACAACATTGCATGCCCCAAGTGTGGCAAGTCAAACTTTACAGACATCAGAAAGTTTAACTTAATGTTCAAAACCTTCCAGGGTGTTACAGAAGATAGCTCGGCTGAGCTTTTCTTGCGTCCTGAAACAGCACAGGGTATCTTTGTAAACTTCAAGAATGTCCAGAGAACAACGAGAAAGAAAGTTCCGTTTGGTATCGGTCAGATAGGTAAATCCTTCAGAAACGAAATCACACCAGGAAACTTTACTTTCAGAACAAGAGAATTTGAGCAGATGGAGCTTGAGTTCTTCTGTGCTCCCGGTACAGATTTAGAGTGGTTCAGCTACTGGAAGGAATTCTGCAAAAATTGGCTGTTATCATTAAATATCGCAGAAGAAAATTTAAGACTTCGTGACCACAGCCCTGAGGAGCTCTCTCACTACAGTAATGCCACAACAGACTTTGAATTTATGTTCCCCTTTGGCTGGGGCGAGCTTTGGGGTATTGCTGACAGAACAGACTTCGACTTGAAGCAACATTCAATTCACTCAGGCGAAAACTTTGAATATACCGACCCCATCACAAATGAAAAGTATATTCCTTACTGTATTGAACCTTCACTTGGCGCTGATCGTGTAACACTTGCGTTCTTGGTTGAAGCATATGATGAAGAAGAGGGCGAAGATGGCAAAGAGGGCAGAACAGTTATGCGTTTCCACCCCGCTTTAGCACCTATCAAGGTTGCAGTGTTGCCTTTATCTAAAAAGCTTTCAGAAAAAGCATTGGAAGTACACGCAAAGCTTTCTAAGAAGTTTATGTGCGACTATGACGATGCAGGTAGTATTGGTAAGCGTTACAGAAGACAGGATGAAATCGGTACACCTTTCTGCGTAACATACGATTTTGATTCAGAAGAGAATAACACAGTTACAATCCGCGAACGTGACACAATGGAACAGGTAACAGTTAATATTGATGAATTAGAAAATTATTTTGCAGACAAGTTTGAATTTTAAGTGTAAAATTTCTAAAAAATCGGTATTATAATTGCAAAAATATGCAAAATATTCACAAAATTATATTTTGTTTATTGACAATATCTAGATTATCTAGTATTCTAAGAGTAATAGTAGTTGTATTTTAGGTTAAGGAGTTGTAATTTATGTTATCAAGAACAATTACGGTACAGAATCAGGTTGGACTTCACGCAAGACCTGCTACATTTTTCATACAGAAATCAAACGAGTTCAAATCCAGCATCTGGATTGAAAAGGATGAGCGCAGAGTAAATGCAAAAAGCTTACTTGGTGTATTGTCTTTAGGCATTACCAAGGGCACAGAGATTAAAATTGTAACCGATGGCGTTGATGAAGAAGAAGCAATTAACGCATTAGAAGCATTAATCGACTCAAACTTCAGTGACTAATTATGTTCTTTTTAGGGATATGCGTGTTAGCATATCCTTTTTTTTTGTAAGGAGTATTAATATGGTTGATGAACTTATGCTGAAAAGCTTGCCTGCTGACCCCGGTGTCTATATTATGAAAGACAAAACGGGCAAGGTCATATATGTAGGCAAGGCGAAGATACTCAAAAACCGCGTAAGACAGTATTTTCAAAATACTGAAAAACACACACCAAAAGTTGCGGCAATGGTATCTAAAGTTGATACATTTGAATATATATTAACAGATAGCGAGTTAGAGGCACTGGTGCTTGAGTGTAATTTGATCAAGAAGTACCGCCCCTATTACAACATTCTTTTGAAGGATGATAAAAACTACCCGTATATCAAGGTCACGAATGAGGATTATCCCAGACTTAAGCTATCGCGCAGAATGGAAAAAGACGGCGCAAAATATTTCGGTCCATATACCAGTAGCGCACAGGTCAGGGAAGCGATAGATTTTGCCTGCAAGCTTTTTAAAATTCCTAGCTGCGATATAAAGCTTCCCCGTGATATGGCAAAAAGACGTGCTTGCATAAATGCTCAAATAGGCAAGTGTTGCGCTCCTTGTGAAAACGTGATTTCCAAGGAAGGCTATGCAAAAATAATTGACGATGCCTGCAGCTTTTTAGATGGCAACACAGGCAGGCTTGTGTCGGAGCTGGAAGCGCAGATGTTGTATGCGTCAAACAATTTAGAATTTGAACGTGCAGCGTCTATAAGAGATAAAATAAATGCCATAAAGCAAATGGAAAACAAACAGAAGATAGTTTCTGAAAAGTATGCAGACGAAGATATTATAGGATTTTTCGTGGCTGAAAACAGAACATTTGCAGAGGTATTCTTCGTGAGACACGGCAGACTTTTGGGACATCACGGCACAGTTATTTCAAATACCAAGGGAATGAGCGAGGAAGAAATTGCAGACAGTTTTTTAAAGCAGTTTTATAAGGATGCAGACTTTATTCCCAAGAATATTTATATTCAGTTTGAGTGTGAGGACAGGGAGCTAATCTGCGAATTTTTAAGCGAAATTTCGGGACGAAGCGTAAAAGTAATTACCCCTAAACGTGGAGAGAAAAAGTCGTTGGTTGAAATGGCTCACAAGAATGCAAAGCAGTCGGCGCTCAATTTCTTGCTTAAAAACGGCGAAGGGGCAAAAGGTGTAAAAAGACTTATCCTTGACTTAAAAGAGGAACTGGGCTTAGATTCGCCCCCTTACAGGATAGAATCTTACGACATTTCAAACACTGCTGGCGAGGATAACGTCGGCTCTATGGTTGTGTTTGTAAACGCTGAACCTGCCAGAAGCAAATACAGACGTTTTAAAATTGAAAAGGCAGCAGGCGGCGATGATTATCACAGTATGGCAGAAATGATTTTAAGGCGCTTAACCCACGCCCGTGATGAAGAAAAAGCAATAGAAAAAGGCGAGATCTTGCGAGAAGACGCCAAGTTTTTACCTCTGCCTGACTGTATATTTTTAGACGGCGGAAAAGGACATCTATCTGTGATTTCGGAGCTTTTGGAGCTGACGGATTTTGATATTCCTCTGTTTGCTATGGTAAAGGATGACCATCACAGGACCAATGCGCTGCTAAAAAATGACGGCAGCAGTGTAGGGCTGAAACGTAACACTGCAGAATTCAGGCTGGTAGCCAATATTCAGGAGGAGGTTCATCGCTTTGCCATTGAGTATCACAGAAAGCTACGAGGCAAGAAAATGAAAGGCTCAACCCTTTATGAAATCGAGGGCGTAGGAGAAAAAACAGCCAAAAAACTTCTTCGTCATTTTAAATCAATAGCAAACATAAGGGCGGCAAGTGTTGACGAATTGCGCTTGGCAGGAGTTCCTGTTAATACTGCTGAAAAAATATACGATTATTTTAACAAAAAATAGGGCGAAAAATGGAAAAAAACTTGATATTTTCGTCGAAAAAGTGTATAATTATATGGTAAGTTAGCAAGGAGTGAAAGCAATGAGAATAGCAGTTGACGCATTTGGCGGAGACAATGCACCTGACGAAATTATCAAAGGCAGTATCAACGCTGCAAAAGACGCAGACTACGAGATTATCCTGGTGGGTAATGAGGAGATTATAAATGCTAAACTAAAGGAGTTTGGATATTGCGGCAACAATATTTCTGTTAAGAACGCAACAGAGATTATAGAGGTTACGGAAGAACCTGTAAAGGCAGTAAGAGCCAAGAAAGATTCTTCTTTAGTTGTTGCCTTAAATCTTTGCAAAACAGGCGAGGCTGACGCTGTGGTAAGTGCGGGCAGCACAGGAGCGTACCTTGCAGGTGCTTTTAGAATTTTAGGCAGAATAAAAGGAATTAAAAGACCTGCATTAACTGCATTTATGCCCAATGTTATCGGCACAATAGGTGTAATTATGGATTGTGGCGCAACGTCCGATGCAAAGCCTGAGTACCTTGCACAGTACGGACAGATGGGCTCGCTCTACGCTGAAAAGGTTTTAGGCATCGAAAATCCCAAGGTTTATCTTGCGAATATCGGTGTAGAAGAGGGTAAAGGCAATGAGCTTTACAGAAATGCTTACGCACTTTTGAAAGAAAATGAGAACATAAATTTCTGCGGCAATCTTGAAACAAGAGATTTAACAGCAGGTATAGCTGACGTTGTTATATGCGACGGTTTTTCGGGCAATATGGTTATAAAGACTATTGAGGGCACGGCTTCTGCGTTATTTAAGCTTATAAAGAAGAGCTTTTTAGAAAATCTTCTCACAAAGCTTGCAGCAGCTGTTATGCTTCCTAGACTTAAAAAGATAAAGGCACTGCTTGACTCGTCAGAGTACGGCGGAGTACCGCTTTTGGGTATAGACGGCGTTGTAATAAAGGCCCACGGCAACTCCGATGCCAAGGCGTTTTATCACGCAATAAAGAGTGCGGCGGTATTTGCACAAACTGGCGTAAATGATGAACTGAAGAAGCTTTATTCCGAATCTGTTACCGAAACAGAGGAATAACTGAGACAAACTCTACATAAAAATGTAAAAAATATATAAATACTATTTACAAAGTATATAGGAATGATATATAATATACGTTAAGGACCCCCGCATAAAGCGTGGCAAATATATTTACATACGGAGGTAACAATAATGGAATTTGAAAAAATTCGTGAAGTTTTGATTGCACAGTTTGGCGTTGACGCATCGGCTATAAAACCCGAAACTGCTTTTGTTGACGACTTAGGTGCAGACTCATTAGATGTTGTTGAGCTTATTATGGCTATTGAAGAGGCTTTTGATATTGAAATTCCTGATACAGAAGCAGAAAATATCGTTACTGTACAGGATGCAGTTGAATATCTTAAAAATCACAATTAATTATTAGGAGGGTGTGTTTTCACACCCTCTTAAGTAGGTACTTTGAACGTATAAACCTGTTTCCTGCAATGTGTATTTTTATTGTATGAAGCATATTTATGCGTTTATTTTGTTTTTTGAAAGGTTATACAAAATGAACATGTTTAAGGAATTTCAGGAGATTATAGGGTACAAGTTTACAAACGAAGAGTATTTAAAAACTGCGCTTACCCATAGCTCCTATGCTCATGAGAATAAGAACAAAAACGTAAAGTTTAACGAAAGACTTGAATTTTTGGGAGATTCTGTTTTAGGACTTATAGTGAGCAGATATATTTTTGAAAATTACCCCGACCTTCCCGAAGGAAAACTCACAAAAATGCGTGCAGCAGTAGTGTGCGAAAAGGCGCTTTTCGAATGTGCGGTAAATATTGATTTGGGCAAATACATTACTCTTGGCAAGGGCGAGGAACATACAGGCGGCAGAACAAGACCCTCTATCCTGTCAGACGCCTACGAGGCAGTTATTGCAGCTATATATTTAGACAGCAACTTAGACGTGGCAAGAGAATGGGTATTAGGTCAGCTGTATGAAGCTATTGAGGCGGCTGCCAAGGGCAGGATTTCCAAAGACTTTAAAACAGAGTTTCAGGAAGAAGCCCAAAAACGTGGAGATGTGAACATCCACTACAAGGTGGTAGGAGAATCAGGTCCTGATCACAAGAAGTCGTTTGTTGTCAATGTTTATTTAAACGGCGAATTAATGGGCGAGGGCGAAGGTTCCAGCAAGAAAAAAGCAGAGCAAAGCGCAGCGAAAAACGCACTTTCAGCAATTTGTGAAGGTAAATAGTATGAAGCGTAAGACAATTCCGATTTTTGTACCACATATGGGTTGTCCCAATGACTGTTCTTTTTGTAACCAAAGAAAAATTACCGGAAAAATAAGCGAGCTCACACCAAAAGAGGCAGAATTGCAGATTATAGAGGCGCTAAAATCAATGCCTGAGGATACAGATTTTGTTGAAATAGGTTTTTTTGGCGGAAGCTTTACAGGTATAGATATGGGACTTCAGCAGGAGTTTTTGACTGTTGCAAAAAAGTTTGTAGATATAGGCAAGGCTCACGCAATTCGCCTGTCTACACGCCCTGATTATATAAATGACGAAATACTTGATATGCTAAAAAGCTTTGGTGTTACTACGGTAGAGCTTGGTGCACAGAGTATGGATGACAGGGTTTTGGCTATGAACCACAGAGGGCATACGTCAAAAGATACGATAGATGCAAGCAATCTCATAAAGTCAAAAGGCATAAAGCTCGGACTGCAAATGATGACAGGTCTTTACGGAGATAGCGATAAAACGTGTAAAGAAAGTCTTGAAAAAATAGTGGCACAAAATCCTGATTGCGTGAGGATTTATCCGACATTGGTGCTCAAAGGTACATATCTTGATGAGCTATACAACTGCGGCAAATATACACCCCAGACCTTACAGGATGCAGTTTTGCTTTGTGCTGATTTAAAGGAACGCTTTGACAAAGAAAGTATTCCTGTTATCAGGATAGGTCTTATGGCTTCTGACAATATAAACCCTGACGCTGATGTTACGGCAGGACCTTACCATCCCTCAATCGGCGAACTTGTACAGAGTGAAATATATTTAAGAGATATTATAAAAGAAATTGACACCGATGCTGAAATTCTGGTAAATCCTAAAGATATTTCTGCATTTGTGGGAAATAAAAAAAGTAATATAGAAAGACTAAAGGATGCCGGCTTTGACGTTTCGTTCAAGGCGGACGTGAGTATCAGCGCCGGCAAATTCAAAATACTAAGGAAGGAGCAGCGATAATGCGTTTAAAGGGAATAAAAGTAAACGGTTTTAAATCATTTGCAGATAAAATCAACCTTGACTTTTCTGACGGTATAACTGCAATCGTTGGTCCTAACGGAAGCGGTAAAAGTAACATATCCGATGCAGTTCGTTGGGTATTGGGTGAACAAAGTGCAAAAATGCTCCGAGGCTCAAAGATGGAGGATGTAATCTTCAGCGGTACTCAGAAGAGAAATCCTATGGGCTTTGCCGAGGTTACATTAGTTTTGGATAATCGGGACAGACAACTGGATTTGGCTTATGACGAGGTAGAAGTAACAAGAAAGGTTTTCGTTTCAGGCGAAAGTCAGTATATGATAAATAAAGCACCTTGCCGTCTGAAGGACATCCACGAGGTGTTTATGGATACAGGTCTGGGTCGTGACGGTTACTCAATGGTAGGTCAGGGCAAGATTGAAGAAATTCTGTCTACCAAATCAGATGACAGACGCCAGATTTTTGAAGAGGCGGCAGGTATCTCAAAATACAGATACAGAAAAGAAGATGCAGAGAGAAAATTAAACCGCACAAACGAAAATCTGGACAGAGTATATGACATCATTACAGAGCTTGAGGGCAGAGTAGAGCCCTTAAAGAACCAGTCCGAAAAAGCCAAAAAATATCTTCAGTACAAAGAAGAATTAAAGACCTTTGAGGTAAATGACGCTATCCGCATAATCGAAGGCGCTAATGATGTAATTGGCGGTCTTGATGAAAAGCTTTCTGTAGTTACAGAGCAGCTCAACCGCACAAAGACTGCTGCTGAGGAAAAGGAAAAGGCTCAGCAGGAATATTATGAAAGTGCCAAGGCGCGTGAAGAGTCACAGGAAGAAACAAATAAGCAAATCAGAGAATTGACAGAAAGTATATCTATCAAAAAGGGCGAAATAGATATTTTTAAAAATACTATTTCAGGTAATGATATGCTTACTGCAAGAATTCGTGATGAAATAAAAGAGCTATTTGATAAAAAGGTTGATTTGGAAGCTGAACGTGAAAAAATCAACAAAGAAATCCAGGGCAAAAACGCCGAGCTTGAAATCGTTGAAAAAGAAATCAAGGATTTAAAAGAACAGGAAAAAGTAGCAGACTCTGGTGCGGGCAGCTCTGAAAAAGAAATCGAAGACCTTAATAACTTAGTTGCTGAGAATATTGAAAAATTCAGCGAGCTTAAAATAAGCCTTTCTAACCAGAAATTAACAGAAGAAAGCTTTATTTCAAGGAAGGAAACGATTCTCTCAGAAGCTACAGACAGAAGCGAAGAGCGTGAGGAATTTGCTGCCAAAATAGCAGAAATCAACACGGAAATCGCACGTAAAGCTGCATACCTTGACAAGGTTAACAAGCAGAGAGATGAGCTTAGCGAAAAACGTGAAAAGCTCAACGCGGAATCAGAAGAAAATACTAAGCTGATAAATGAAAACACAATCAGCTTAAACGAGAAGATTTCAAGAAAAAAGCTTCTTGAAAATATGGAGCAGTCTTATGAGGGCTACTCACGTTCTGTAAAAACAGTATTAAAAGAGCACGAAAGCGGAGAGCTTAGAGGTGCCAAAATCTACGGCCCTGTTTCAAAGCTTTTAAAAACTCAGGATAAATACAGCATTGCCATTGATGTAGCATTAGGAAATGCGGTACAGAACATTGTAGTAAAGTCAGAAAACGATGCAAAGGCTGCAATTGAATGCCTAAAGACCAAGAATGCAGGCAGAGCTACATTTTTGCCTCTGACTTCAATTAAGCTTAAGGATTATCCCCAGAGCGGCGTTGAAAAAGAACAGGGTTATGTAGGTGTAGCGTCTGAGCTTGTTAGCTGTGACAAAGAATTTTTAGACGTTGCAGAATTTTTACTTGGCGGTACAGTTGTTATTGACAAAATTGACAATGCTATTGCAATTTCAAAAAAATACAAAAATGCTATAAAGCTCGTTACCTTAACAGGTGAACTCTTCAATGTAGGCGGCGCACTTTCGGGCGGCAGTTTCTACAAGCAGGCATCCCTTTTCGGCAGAGAAAATGAAATTGTGGCGCTAACTAAAGAAATCCCGACTTTAGAAAAGGAAACACAAAAGCTTACTAAACGTAACGAAGATCTAAAAAATGAGCTTTCTGCATACGAAGAAGAAATCAAGAAATATGATAGCGAAATTCTCGAAAATGACAGCGAGCTGTTAGTGTTAGAGCGTGACAAATCTCACAACGAACTCTTAATCAACCAGATAGACACAGCAAAACGCCGTGTAGAGGAAGAATTAAACACAGTAGAAGAAAAGATTAACGAAGCTCGTGAAAATCAAGCAAAAATTGAAAAAGAAATCGAAGAAACCCAAGAGTTAATTTCTGCAAAGCAGGAAGAAATAGAAGAAAAAGAATCTGCGGTTTCTACAATAATTGCTGAAAAACAAGAAATCTCAGGCAAAATAATGGCAAAGAACTTTGAACGTTCTGCAGTTGTGCGCGATATTGAAAATCTTACAGAGAAGCTGAATGGTGCAAATCGTGACTTATCATTAAACACATCTAATGTTTCCCTGCACGAAACAGAGATTGCCGATTTTGAACGCAAGAATGCCGAGCTGTTAGCTGAGATTGAACGCAAAAAAGAAGAAACCGATTTAGGTATTAATAAAATTGCGGAACTGGATGAAGCAGCAGCACGACTTGCCGAAGAGCGAAAAGAGCTTGACGAAAAAGACAGAGCGGCCCTTAGTGAAATTAAATCTCTGCGTGAAGAAGTGTTTACACTCTCTAACGAGGAAGCAAGACTTACCCAAAGAAAGGTAAAACACGAAACTGAGCTTGAGAACACAATAAACAATCTCTGGGAAGAGTATGAGCTTACATATTCCGATGCGGTGCAGTATAAAAAGGATTTAGGCACAGCAAACGAAGTTACAAAGGAAATCGCTTCACTAAAACGTAAAATAGCGGGACTTGGTAATGTCAATGTTGACGCTATTGAAGAATATAAAGCAGTATCAGAAAGATACGAATTCTTAACGGGGCAGCGTGATGACCTTGTAGTTGCTCAAAAGGATTTATTAGGAATTATTTCTGATATGACCAAGGTTATGAAGAGTGAGTTCCAGGTTAAGTTTGACGATATTGCAAAATACTTCAAGCAGACATTTGTTGAACTCTTTGGCGGCGGTACAGCGTCTTTGTCACTCGAAAATCCTGATGATATACTAAACTGCAGTATTAATATTGATGTTCAACCTCCGGGCAAAAAGCTGCAGAGTTTGTTGTTGCTTTCCGGCGGTGAGCGTGCACTTTCTGCAATAGCGTTGTTGTTTGCTATTTTAAAAACACGTCCTACACCTTTCTGCTTCTTGGACGAAATTGAGGCGGCGCTTGACGACGCTAACGTTTACAGATTTGCAGACTACATTAAAAATTACAGCGAAAATACTCAGTTTATCGTTGTTACACACAGACGTGGCACAATGGAAGCGGCTGATGTAATTTACGGTGTGACAATGCAGGAAAAGGGTGTTTCAAAGCTATTAGAGCTCAATATCAATGAACTTACAGAGCAGTAAAATGTAAAAAACTATGTGTGAGGAGGAATAGAAAATGATTAAAGCACCACGTGGCACACATGATATTTTGCCTTCTGAAAGCTACAGATGGCATGCAGTAGAAGAAGAGATAAGAAAAATTTGTCTTGAATTCGGATATAAAGAAATACGTACACCTATGTTTGAGAGCACAGAGCTTTTTGAACGAGGTGTAGGCGATACTACCGATGTTGTACAGAAAGAAATGTATACATTTTTAGACAAAGGTGGCAGAAGCATCACCCTGAAGCCTGAGGGCACAGCGGGTATCGTTCGTAGTTTTGTAGAAAACTCAATCTACGCTAATCCCCAGCCTACAAAGCTTTACTACTTGTATCCCTGTTTCAGATACGAAAAGCCTCAGGCTGGCAGACTTCGTGAATTTCATCAGTTTGGTGTGGAGGTTTTTGGTTCGCCCACAGCATCAATGGACGCAGAAGTTATATCTTTAGCTATGTCCTTGCTTTCACGTCTTGGCGTAACAGGAGTTGAACTGAATATCAACAGTATAGGCTGTCCAACTTGCCGTAAAGCGTACAATGAAAAACTTAAGGATTATTTCAGACCGCATTTGGATGAGCTTTGTGAAACCTGCAGAGAAAGATTTGAAAAAAATCCTTTAAGAATTTTGGACTGTAAAAGTGCAGAATGTAAAAAGATTTATAACAATGCACCTGTTCTTTTGGACCACATTTGCGACGAATGTAATTCACACTTTGAAAGTTTGAAAAAATACCTTGAAGCAATGGAAATCCCCTACAATATTGACGCAACAATTGTAAGAGGCTTGGATTACTATACAAAGACGGTTTTTGAAATTATTTCTAAAAACCCTGGTTCTGAAGGAACAATCTGCGGCGGCGGCAGATACGACGGCCTTATTGCCGAAATTGGCGGTCCTGAGCTTCCGGGCGTTGGCTTTGGTATGGGTATGGAGCGCTTGCTTTTGGTGTTAGAAAGTATTGGCAAGCTTCCTGAAAATAACGAGTGCCCTGATATTTTTATTGCAAATATCGGCGAAAAAGCAGACGTATTTGTGCAGAAATTGGTTCTTGATTTGAGAAAAACAGGCATTGCGGCAGAACGTGATTATCTGGCACGAAGCGTGAAAGCTCAGATGAAATTTGCTAATAAACTCAATGCTAAATTTTCTGCAGTAATCGGCGATGACGATATTGATAGCGGCGTTGTTAATGTTAAAAATATGAGCACAGGAGAGGGAGCGCAGGTTAAATTTTCAGACCTTGCTGCCTACTTAACTGATGCTTTAAAATAAGCATACTATGGGCAAATGTATATACATTTGCCCATAAGAAATATAGGAGGATGTCAGATGATAGAAATAAAAAATCTGGTCAAAAAATACGGCAAAAAGCTTGCCGTTGACAACATTTCCTTTACTGTTCGCGATGGCGAAATACTTGGTCTTTTAGGTCCTAACGGTGCAGGTAAGTCTACAACTATGAATATTATGACAGGCTATCTTTCTGCCACAAGCGGCGAGGTAAGTATTTCCGGTTTTGATATATTGGACAACCCCATAGAGGCAAAAAAGCACATAGGCTACCTTCCTGAAATACCTCCCCTTTATGTGGATATGACAGTTAGTGAATATTTAAACTTTGTCTATGACCTGAAGGGAGCTAAAGAAAAAAACAGGAAAAAGCATCTTACAGAAATTATGGAAACTGTAAAAATTACAGATGTGGCAAACCGCTTGATCGCCAACTTGTCCAAGGGTTATAAACAAAGAGTAGGCCTTGCTCAGGCGATGGTGGGAAATCCTGAGGTTTTGATTTTGGACGAACCCACAGTTGGTCTTGACCCTATGCAGATTATCGAGATAAGAAGCGTAATCAAAAAGCTTGGCAAAAATCACACAGTAATCCTGTCATCACATATTTTGCAGGAGGTTCAGGCTATTTGCGACAGAGTTGTTATTATAAATAACGGTAAAGTAGCGGCTATTGATACACCTGATAATCTTGCAAGAACAATTTCCAATGAAAATAAATTCAGCCTGCGTATTTCGGGCGACGAGCGTACAGCGTTAGATGTTTTGGAAGGTATAGACGGCATCAGAAATGTTAAGTCTTTAGGCAGAAAAGAGAGAAATTCAATTGACTTCATAGTTGAAACAGAACCTGATGTTGATGTAAGACCGGTTATATTCCAGGCTATGGCGGCTCAAAACCTACCTATACTTTCAATGTCTACAGTAGATATGACCTTGGAGGATATATTTATTGAGGTTACATCTAATGAAAATAATGCATTTTCTGCAGTTGACGAAAGCGAAATCGAATTTGTAGAAACCAAGAAGGAGGAGATAGACGATGAAGGCAATATTTAAGCGTGAAATAAACGCATATTTTAAATCTCCTTTGGGATATATTTTCATAGGTTTGTTTGTATCCTTTGCTTCTTTGATGTTTTTGGCAAACACAGTATCCTTTGGAACTTCTGATATGACAAATTATTTTGGATATATCTGTTATGTTTTTATAGTGGCAGTACCACTTTTGACAATGAAAATGTTTTCTGAAGAACGAAAGCTAAAAACCGACCAGCTTTGGTTGACTGCTCCTGTTAAGATTTCTCAGGTTGTACTTGGAAAGTTTTTGTCAGCTCTTGCAGTTTTAGGTATTGCAGTAGGCATTACACTTGTTTTTCTTGTGTTCTTAGGCATATACGGCAACCCTGCGATAATTCAATCTTTAGTAGGTTATGTAGGTATAATCCTGTACGGAGCAATGCTTATTGCTATGGGTATGCTAATATCCTCATTGACGCAAAATCAGGTAATCTCAGCTGTACTCACTCTGGCGCTTGTTGGTTTGCTTACTTTCATTCCGAGTATGGGATTTGATTTTACAGGACTGTTTGATGGATCATTCGCGTTTTTAGGTGTTGCGCTAAACGGCTTGACTGAATTTTTAAATATAAACGGCAGATTTGTGGATTTTGCTCGCGGTATATTAAATGTTGTTCCGATTATATATTTTGTCAGCATTACGGCATTGTTTGTTTTGCTTACTGTATGTGTAATCGAAAGAAGACGCTGGAGGTAATGTAGATGAAAAATACTAAGAAATTAAAGTACAGTATAAATTCTTCTGTTGTTATCATCGGCGCAATTATCATAACTTTATTGGTTAACGCACTTTTGGTGGCGTTTGATAACAAAATTTCCTTAGAGGTTGACCTTACTAAGGACGAACTCTACAGACTGACTGATGAAACAAAAGAAATTATAAACCAAATAGATGAAGAAACAAAGATTGTTGTGCTCTATAACGGTCAGCAGTCAGAAATTATGACAATTCTTACAACTATTATCAACAAATATACAGAAGCAAATGAAATGATTGTTGGAGAAGTAGTAGATTACTACAACGACCCGTTGGCGTTAACAGAATATTTAAATGCTATAAAAGAGTTGTCTTATCCTGATTATGCTATGATTTTTGTTCAGGGAGATAAATATGATACTGCTGAGGTCAGCTCGTATGTCACAAGCTCAGGCTACAGTAATATCGAAAACATCATAACAAATAAATTAGCTACATTCGTTGACGGTTTCCAGATTTCAGAAATCCTGATGACAGAGGGTCACGGCGAAAAGGGAAATGCTGGTTTTGAAGCTGTTATTTCTATGTACAACTATCAAATGAACAGCATTAATCTGTTGACAGAAGAATTGCCTGAGAGTGAGCATTCATTGGTTATTGTAAATGCACCTACAGCAGATTTTTCAGCAGAAGAAATAGAGAAGCTTGATAAATTTTTAGACCGTGGAGGCAGTGTTCAAGTTTACTTTGACCCTATGGTTTCAAATGAAGAACTTCCAAGGCTTGAAAGCTATCTTGCAGAAGAATGGGGAATTGTGCGTAATCACGGTGTTATAGTTGACAGCGACAAGAAAATAGAAGTAAGCGAAAAGGTAGCAGAGCTTTGTGGCACTGTTTCTATGGCTGAGCTTGCAGACAGTAGCATTGTTTCTCCTGTGAAACATTCCAAGAAAAACATTGTATATTCAGCAGCAAACGCCTTGGAAATTGCATCTGACGTGCAGAAGAATGTTGAAGTGGAAACTGTTTTAGAAACTACTGAAAATGCGGTTTTACGTGATCTTTCTGCTATAAATGAACCTGTTGTAGGCGGTGTGATGAAATCAAAATATAATGTCATGCTTACATCAACTCATTCTAACTATACATTAGATGAGCAGATTTTTACCGGCAGAGTAGTCGTGTGCGGTTCAAGCTATATGATGGATACATTGATAGGCGACAGCAGATACGCGAACGAAGACTTGCTCATTAATTCAATCAACTGGATGCGTGGCAGTGAAGCAGGCATAACAGTAAGAGCAAAAGAAATTCCTGAAGGCGGACTTACGGTTTCAACTGCTCAGTTCTGGGGTTGGTTTATCGGTCTGGTGGTTGTAATTCCCGTATTGCTTTTAGCTTTTGGTATTTTCGTGTTTATTAAAAGAAGATATAAATAACAAAAAAGCTCCGATGTCGGAGCTTTTTTTGTTATCGCAAAATTTGACATATTTTAAATTTTATGTTACAATATTATGTGGTAAATTGTAAATCCGTTTTGACATATAGAAAGGAACATAATTATGAAAGTTAAAAATATGGTAAAGAGCAAGCAGACCACATATTCTAAAGTAATATCCCATATAGGTAAAGATTTAAAGAAAAGCTTTTTGGTAAGTGTTGTAGCACTTGCGTTAGCAATTATTGCATCTTTATTTGACAATGCAGTGCTTGCGTGCATTTTCAGTATTTTGTCGCTGATTATTGCAGGTGCGGAGGTTATATTTAAGCTTGTCAAGGGCACAAAAGATGCGAAACTGGATACAGTTTTAGTCATTGCGGCTATACTTATTCCTTTCTGCCTGGGTAAATTTTCAGTTGCAGCACTTGCAATGTCTATCTTTAAGCTATCATCAGTTGTTATATTATTTGTTTTGAGCCTTTTAGGTAAGGACTTAAAGGCAACTGCTGACGTAACACCAAAGAATGCAAATCTTATTGATTCTCAGTCAAATATAAGAGTAGTTGCAGCAAATGAATTGAGAAGCGGCGACAAATTTATGGTAAAGGCAAATGAAGTTGTTCCTGTAGACGCTATTATCACAGAAGGTTTTTCTGAATTTAATACATCGAGAGTTCATTCTTCAAACAGCGAGGTTTCGCTTTCTGTTGGCGATAAGGTTCTGGCAGGGTATCTCAATACAGGCTCATCTGTAACCTGTACAGCAGTATGTAATTATGAAGACTCTATTGTTATGGATTTCAACAGAATGGCAGATATGGCAGAGGGAACATCTACTGTCGGCGAAAAGAGATTTTTGCAGATTGCCAAGTGGTATCCTTTGGGTGTTCTTGCTTTAGCAATTGTAGTTTTACTAATTACAGGACTGTCATCAGGCATCTGGAGTGGAGCACTTCTCAGGGTAAGTGTACTTTTGATAGCTGCTACATCAGGCTCTTTTATAATTGGCGTTCCTTTATTTACATCAAGCGCAGTATGGGCATTGAAGAAAAAAGGTATGGCAGTATCTTCTGCAGAACTTTTGGATGAAATTGCAGACATAAATTGCGTAGCTTTTGAAAAAGACGGTATTTTAACAGACGGCGTTTATAAAATTACAGATATATACACAGCAGATGGCATTACAGAAAATGACCTGCTGATGATTACGGGTATCTGCGTAGGCGGCAGAGCGCACCCTGTATCACGCATTTTCACACAGTATATGAACGAACACTTAACTGCCGAAAATGTTATGGAATTCCCAGGAAAAGGCGTTGAATGCACAATAATGGGCAAGTCTTTCCTTTGCGGTACAGAGGAATTTATAAAAGAATGCGGCGTTGATGTTTCAGAAATTAGCGGATACAGACTTTATATCACATTGGACAACGTTGTTATGGGCGCAGTTAACTACGGTGACGCTCTTTCGGGCAATGCAGCGCAAGACGTTGAGTATTTGCGCAAAACTGGCGTTGAAAAGGTAGTGATGTTCACTAAGGATACAGACGAAGCTGCCAAAGAGGCTTTTGAAGTGTCGGGAGCAGATGAGTATATAGAAAATATGGACGCGTTTGCAAGAGTTGAAGCAATCAGCGCTCTCAAACAGGAAGAAGATGCTACATGTGCGTACATCGGGGATGTTTTAGGTGCTGAGCAGGCTATAAACGAAGCAGATGTAGGTATTGCCTTAATCAACAAAGAAGAAAACGGATTGGAATATTCAAAAATTGCACTCATAGGCAAACTCAAAACATTAGCTCAGGCTATTGAAATTGCAAGAGTTGCCAACGGCAAGGTTGAGGTTCATTTCTATTGTGCTTGTGCAGTAAAAATTATTATTACACTCTTAGGCTTGTTTGGTGCAATGAATGTAGCAGCGGCTTTAGTTATTGATACATTGCTGACGGTAGCAGCACTAATTTCAGCTAAGGAATTGTTAAGTAAATAAAAAATAAAGACGGGGTTATAAAGCCCCGTCTTTATTTTTTTAATTCAAGCATAGTGTCCAAAACTGTCCCCATAGTTCTGAACATGTTGTTTTTACATTTTAAAAGCTTTCTGCGGTTTTTTGCGCCGTAATCGGCAGAGACTACTGCAACTGTGCCCAAAATAGCACCGCAAGCTAAAAATCCTAATAAATATTTTGATTTCATATTAAATAGCTCCTTTTTGCAAAATTTAATATTATTATGTGTTATTTCAAAAATTTTAAACTCAAAAGATTAAAAAGTCTTTACAAAGTGATGTAGTGTGTGATAGAATTAATAGTGTTAAAAATTATTTTTTTTAAAAAAGTGAGGAAGTTGAAATGATTTATAATGCACCTGTATTTTTTGAAAAAAACAGAGCTTATCGTGTGTATTTAGGCGGTAAGATGTTTGATTACTTAATGGGCGATGGCTCGGTTGACTGCAACCTTCCCGAAGAATGGATTGCATCATCTGTTGAAGCTTTAAACGAAGGCAGAGATGTTTATAAAGAAGGTGTTTCGAAGATTGCAGGAACAGACCTTTATTTTGATAAAGCTTTGGAAATGTACAAAAAAGAAATGCTTGGCGATAAGGAAAACATCGGTATCTTGACAAAGTACTTAGACAGCGCAATACGTCTTCCTGCACAGTGCCATCCTGACAAAGCGTTTTCAAGAGAGCATTTTAACAGTCAGTATGGCAAAGAAGAGTGCTGGCTTGTTTTAGCAACACGCCCCGGAGGTTGCGTATATTTTGGTTTTAAAGACGGTGTAACAAGAGAAGATTTAGAAAATGCATATGATGAAAGTGAAACAAATGTGGATGCATTTGAAAAAATTCTTAAAAAACACGATGTTGTTCCGGGAGATGTGATTTTCATACCTGCAAAAGTTCCGCATGCAATTGGTGCCGGATGCTTGATTTTGGAAGTTCAGGAGCCTACTGATTTTACAATTTCACCTGAGTACTACTGCGGTGATATCAAACTTTCTGAATATGAGAAATTTTTGGGTTTAGGCCGTGAACTTGCAATGGATTGTTTCTCTTTTGAACCTGTTAAACAGACTAAGGTTCCTCCGATTTTAGTATTCGACGAAAATGATGTAAAGCTTGAACATCTTATTACAGAAGAACAGACTACAAGTTTTGCAATGAACAGAATTACACTCACAGGCGGCAGTTTTAAACTTGCACAGTCAGCCGGTGTTTATTGCGTAGTTGAAGGCAACGGCAAAATCACAGGTAGTGACTACGAACGCGAAATCAAGCAGGGAGAGTATTTCTTCTTACCAGCTGAAGCCAGCGGCAAATATTCAATCACAGGCGACTTGACATTAATCGAAAGCTATTCATAAAAAACTAAAAGTCTAAGGATTATTCCTTAGACTTTTAAAATTTTTAGTGCGTTTTTGTATGTTATATTATCAAGGTCGTCTTGGTTTAAGCTGAGCGAATTTAAAAACACGAGCGTATCTTTGGGATTTTCCCAAGGATTGTCACTTCCAAAAAGTATTTTATCGCTTCCGTGATTTCTTATAATGCGTTTTGCTTGTTCAGGGTTGATATAATCTTTTATAAAAGCAGTATCAAAGAGGATTTCTGTACCGACCATATTTTTTTCTACATCGTCCCACATACGCCAGCCGCCTAAATGAGCTGCGATTATGTATTTGCCGCTGACATACTCCAATGCGTTTTTAAAATGCTTTGGGGTAGAGTGCACAGGAGGAGGCAGACCAATGTCGCTTCCTGCGTGAAAAACAGTATATAGCTCTAACTCTTCCGCTTTTTTTAGTATCTTAATACATTCGGGACTGTCAACATAAAAAGATTGAAACTCAGGATGGAGCTTTATGCCGCAAAAACCTGCCTCTTTTATGTTTTCTAAGATACTGTCAATATCATTGTTGTCAGGATGTAAAGATGCAAAAGAAATAATTTTTCCGTCTTTTAAAGTTTCAGCAAAAGTATTAATAGACTCGGTTTGAGTGGGCTTTGTGGCGATAGGAAGTGCGACGCTTAAGTCAACACCGCTTTTGTTCATTACAGAAATCAAACCGTCTTTCGTTCCGTCAAAGTATGATACTGCCTGAATATGTTCATATTTTAAAACTCCTGATTTTAAAACGTCAAGAGTTCTTTGGGCTATTCTGTCTGGAAAAATATGTGTATGAAAATCTATTAGCATAGTAACACCTCTACATTATTTTACAGCACATACAAAACATTTTCAAGTATATAACATAAAAAACCGAAAGTTTTGACTTTCGGTTTTTTATGTTATTCAAATGACGGTTTTTTAGAAGCCACCTGATGAAGATTGCTTTGGGGCGAGGGCTCTGACATACTAAAGTACATTTTTGCTGCTTTTGTTGTACCAAAGTCGCGATTTGAACCTGTATTTTGCACTTTGTTAAATGCTTCACGGAATAAAGCGTTATGCGCTTCTTCACGGTTTAACAGAAAGTCGATGGTTTCTCTTACTTTTTTGTCTTCAATCTGTCGGTACAGGTATTCATAAACCACCTTTGCACGTTGCTCTGAGGCAATGTTGGATAAAAGGTCAGCACACAAGTCGCCTGTTACGCTTACATAGTCGCTGGTCCAGGAATAACCTGATGCGTTTATCAAACCGGGATTTAACCCCATAATGACGTGAGTCTGGATTTCGCCTGCGGGAACCTTCAATGCGTCAACGTCGTGACCGTTTAACAGATTAATCGTTTGTGCCACCATTTCCATATGACCGAGTTCTTCTGCTGCAATATCCAAAAACAAATCTTTAATTTCAGGATCTTTAATTCTAAAACTCTGTGACATATACTGCATAGCAGCCTTAAGCTCGCCATTGGCACCGCCTAACTGTTCGTGCAAGAGTGCTGCGTATTGTGGATTTGGCTTTTCTACTGCTACAGGATGAAAAAGCTGCTTTTCGTGTTTGAACATCTCATACTCTCCTTTCATTTTGTATTGTTAGCAAATTATTGAAAAATATTTACAATAAGAAATTTTTGTTATATAATATTAATATCCTAAAAACCTACAGAAAGGATGAGCATAATGAAAAAAGTTATTTCTTTAGTGTTACTATGTGCTATGCTTTTGTCAGGCGCTATGGTTCAGGCAGCGGAGGCGCCGTCACTTGATTTTATGGCAACGAGTCTTGCTGATAAAAACTACGCCAATATGGAGCAGAGCGGAACAATAAGCTATAAGCTTAACGAGCCTTTTTTAATTCTTGATGAATTGGCAAAAAGCGAGGATTTTAAAGAAATATCAAACTATATTGATGTAGTGGCTCTGTTTGAAAGTATTTTTGACTCTAAAATGTCAGTTACGGCGAAGTCTAAAATAACAAACGGCGGCAAGATGATTTCTGCTTATACTAATGTGAAATCCAATCTTCCCTTTAAGATTAACGATAACCTTGAGGGCGATGTCAGGATGAACGAGTCGGTTTGGATGGATTTAGACCTTTCTAATGAGGACAAACCCTCTTTTGATTTTATTATGACTTATCCTCAGGCTGCGAAGTATGTAACTGCTGATAGTGATTTGTATATTCAAAACGGTTTGCCTGAAATGGAGGAGTTTTTAAAAATTTATTCTCAGATTTTGAATAGCGAAAAGGTTGAGGAGTTAAATATTGCTTTGATTGAGGCGATTTATGACCGTGCGACTGTTACAGGCAATTCAAAAAAAGTTACAATTAAATTTACGGACCTTGGTCTGAAACTCTACATAGCAGATGTTTTTGCAATAATTTTAAATGAAATTGACGAAAGTCTTCTTGAAGATGTGGATACAGGAGTAATGGAAGATGTTTTGGCACAGGTGCCTGTTTTTGGTAATGACGCACTTGTTTTGAAATATTCACTTGATTCAAAGGGTAGAATGACAAAACAGGAAATGGAAGTAAATGTAGATTTTAACATTTATGATTTCGTTGTTGCTTTGGGCGGAGAAGCTGAGGGCATAGATAAAGAAGGCAGCAACCTTAATTTTACCATAACTGCAGAAACAAGTGTAAAGTATAATACCGTTACAATCAATAAGCCGGAATTAACCGAGGAAAACAGCGTTGATTTTTTTGAATTCGTTGATCCGTATTATTACGATACACCCGTTGAAGATGAGTATTATTATGACGACAATTATTGGATGTATTCGAGTGTATATGTAGATATAGACAAAAACTGTATAGTAAACAATGAACTCAAGTATGTGTGCTTAAGGGACTTAATGGAAGAAATGGGTTATTCTGTGTTCTATGAAAATGGCAAAATTTTTGGAGAAACTGAAAATCCCTATACCACATATAAAGCACTTTTGTTTACCATTGGAGGAGATACTGCATCTACTGATATTCATGATGTGCAGCTGGATGTACCGATACTTGTCATAGATGGAGTATCGTATATTTCAGTAAGCGACTGTAAAAAGCTCACAGGGTATATGGATGTAGAATATTCTCACTATAATTTCTTTACAGATTATGGATATATGGAATTTGTAAGCAGTGAATATTATAACGAGTATTTTGGCGAATGATAAAATAAAAGTATGGAAAAATGATTAAAAACGTGTTATAATTATAAAGAAAAGCATTGGAGGTGCTGTTTTGGATTATATAATTACGTTTTTTCAGGGGATAATATCATTTGTGTCGCCCTGTATGATACCTATGCTGCCTGTGTATGTATCTTATTTTGCAGGGAATTCATACAAAAAATATAATATATATCTAAGAGCGTTGTTTTTTGTACTGGGTTTTACAACAGTATTTGCCCTGTTGGGGCTTTTTGCAGGAGCGTTGGGTTCGTTTTTTACGGAGTATGAAACGTTGCTTCATATAGTTTGCGGTGCAATAATAGTTATTTTAGGACTTAGTTTCTTAGGAATTATTAAATTTCCACACCTTAAAAGCTTTCACGCCGAACAAAAAATAACTGGTGTTTTTACATCATTTCTTTTTGGAGTTTTGTTTTCAATAAGTCACATTCCCTGTATTATGGCATTTTTGGGTACGGCGTTGACTATGGCGGCTCATGCAGGAACGGCATGCAAAGGCATACTGCTTTTAGTTGTTTATTCTTTAGGTATGGGAATACCGTTTATGATTTGTGCAATAATTGTAGATAAGTTATCAAGGCTCCTTGATGCAATAAAGAAAAACTATAAGGTAATAAATATAATAAGTGGCGTATTGCTCATTGTTCTTGGTATTTTGATGATGAGTGGAATACTACATGACTTCATAGGACATACTCATCTTCATTAAAAATAAGACATTACGAAAGTAATGTCTTATTTTTGTGCATACTAATACTATCGAAACTGCTGGAGGTATGTATGAAAAAATCTATCTGGACTAACAATGTAACCTTGCCTGAATTTCCAAAGCTTCAGGGCGAGATAAAAACAGATGTGCTCATCATCGGCGGAGGAATTGCGGGCATTTTGTGTGCAAAATTTTTAAAAAATGCAGGTGTTGACTGTGTTCTGGTTGAAGGAAACAAGATTGCTTCGGGAATAACAAAAAATACGACAGCAAAGATAACATCACAGCACGGACTTATATACTCAAAAATAGTTAAAGATTATGGTATGGAAAAAGCGCAAATGTATTTGTCAGCAAATAATGAAGCGATGGCGCTGTACGAAAAAATGTGTGAAAATATAGATTGTGACTTTGAAAAAAAGGACGCCTATACCTATTCCTTAAAAAGCCGTGAAAAAATAGAAGAGGAAGTAAAAACGGTAAACGGCTTAGGTTTTTATGCAGAATTTACGGAATATTTGGAATTGCCTTTTAAAACAAAAGGTGCGATTAAATTTTCTAATCAGGCGCAGTTTAATCCGCTGGAGTTTATTGCTGAAATTTCAAAAGAATTAAATATCTATGAGCAAACTTTTATTCGTGATATTACTCCCGATACTGCCGTATCAGACAGCGGTAAAATAAAAGCGAAAAATATTATTGCAACAACTCATTTTCCTTTTATAAATAAGCATGGCAGTTATTTTTTAAAGCTCTATCAGCACCGTTCCTATGTGTCTGCTTACGAGGGTTCAGGCACACTATCCGGTATGTATGTAGACGAGGATAAAAAGGGAATGTCATTTAGAAATTACGGCGATTTAATGTTAATCGGCGGCGGTGGACACAGAACAGGAAAACAGGGTAGTGCGTGGAAAGAAATCGAAAACTTTGCAAAGAAATATTATCCCAATGCAACTTTAGAATACCAATGGGCAGCACAAGATTGTATGAGTTTAGATGATATTCCGTATATTGGTCACTATTCAAAGAATACACCGAATTTGTACGTTGCAAGCGGATTTAATAAGTGGGGTATGACCTCGTCAATGGTAGCAGCACAAATCTTAACCGATATGGTGCAGGGAGAGAAAAATGATTATGCTGCGGTTTTTTCTCCTCAAAGAAGCATATTAAAGCCACAACTTTTGGTAAACGGACTTGAATCAACTGTAAACTTATTAACTCCAACAACAAAACGTTGTCCCCACTTAGGTTGTGCTCTGAAATGGAATAAAGCAGAGCACACGTGGGATTGTCCATGTCACGGCTCTAGATTTGAAAAAGATGGAAAACTGATTGATAA
Organism: Congzhengia sp.; assembly: GCA_045545755.1. Lineage (GTDB taxonomy): Bacteria > Bacillota > Clostridia > UBA1381 > UBA9506 > Congzhengia. The sequence goes on from JAZQBQ010000059.1 coordinate 47,343, forward strand.
TCCTGCAACGGGCGATGCAGATATAAAATAGGGAGTTGCTATATGGGTGTAATGATATAATGATGTCAGACACAAAAAATGTCTGCATCATTATATCATTTCGTTTAAACGGTTCTTTTCTCATAAAAGTCTATCTCTTGCATATAATTTATCAAATGAAAATTTGAGAGGGATAGTTTTAATGAAAGACTATATTGAAGAAAGAGCGCGTATGCTGGCTCTGTACATTATAGAGAATAAATCTACTGTTCGGGACACGGCACAAAAGTTTAATATTTCAAAATCTACTGTACATACAGTGAGAGTAACACAGAAACTTTTTATATCGAAGTGGCTTGAGACTAGCATCTTTCAATAAAATTTTACCAAACACCTGTAAGAGCTGATTCTTACGGGTGTTTTTGTTTTAGGGGAAAAGTGTAATGTGTCAACAAATATTCCCCGTAAAAAATGTGATAATTTTTATAATATTCGTTGCATTTTATGAAAATGTGTGATATAATAACATCAGAATAAGAATTTGGAGGATTGACTATGTATCGTTATGCAATAGAAAATCTTGATAAATGGAAAAATAGTAAAAACCGAAAGCCTCTTATTATCGAAGGTGCAAGACAGGTAGGCAAAACCTGGATAATGAAAGAATTCGGCAAAAAGTCATATAACAAAACTGTATATATCAATTTTGATTCCAATGTACAAATGGCAGAATTGTTCTCCATAGACTTAAATGTGGAACGCATAATTATGGGACTTGAACTATATGCGGGACATAAAATAAACCCAGCTGATACGCTTATTATATTTGATGAGGTTCAGGAAGTACCAAAAGCACTATCCTCGCTTAAGTATTTCTATGAAAATGCTCCCGAGTATCATATTGTATGCGCCGGTTCACTTCTTGGAATTGCGTTGCACGAAGGAACATCATTCCCCGTCGGCAAGGTAGATTTTCTTAAACTGTATCCTCTGTCATTCAAAGAATTTCTTATGGCAATCGGTCTTGAAAGGTTTGCAGAACTTTTAGATAAAAAAGATTATGATATGATAAAAAGCTTTAAGCAGACATATATCGATGCCTTAAAACAGTATTACTATGTTGGCGGTATGCCTGAAGTTGTGGCATCCTTTGCTGATGAAAAAGACTTCAACGAGGCAAGAAAAATCCAAAAGAGAATACTGACTGCCTATGAACAAGACTTTTCAAAACACGCACCAAAGGAAATTGTGCCGAAAATAAGAATGTTATGGAATAGCATACCATCGCAGCTTGCAAAAGAAAACAAAAAGTTTATATATGGCCTCATTCGTGAAGGTGCAAGAGCAAAAGAATATGAAACTGCAATTATGTGGCTTTCTGATTGCGGACTTGTGCATAAGGTTAGCAGAATTAATGCACCCAATATACCACTTAAGGCATATGAGGATTTGAAAGCATTTAAATTATTCATAGTCGATGTAGGCTTGCTCGGTGCAATGGTAGGATTAAATCAGCGTACACTCCTAAATGGAAATGAATTATTCACTGAATTCAAGGGAGCGTTAACCGAACAATATGTGATGCAGCAGCTTGCAGTAAATCAAGACTTGGGAATTTATTATTATACCAATGACCGGAATACTTGTGAAGTTGATTTTATAGTCGATAATGGTGACAATATCATACCGCTTGAAGTCAAAGCAGAAATCAATCTCAAGGCAAAGAGCCTTAAAACATACGGAGAAAAGTTTACGCCGGAAATATCAATACGCTCATCTATGGCAGATTATAGCCAAGAAATCGGTCTTATTAACCTTCCACTGTATGCGATAGATGGGATTGAGTGAAAAAATTACTACTGTCCGTAAAATAGGACGGCTGAAGTGTGATAATTAATTAGGAATACTGGATTTTGGAGGAAAATCAAATGGGACGTTCAACTGTTCACTATACAGATAATAAAACAAATAATAGTCTGAAAAAGCTACACAAACTTTTAAGACCGGCGGGAACACCAGTACAAAGAGTGGAATATATCATTGAGTTGCTTTTGCTTAGAATATTTGAAGTAAAATTAAGACGTGACGGAGAATTTGCCGTTTTGCGCCAATTATTTACTGATGCTGATGAAAAAGCAAAAATAGAAAAACAAAAGAGATTATTCAGTTATTTAAAAACAATAGATAGTGCCTCTATCACTACAGTATTAAATACTATTCATTTTCCGTTTTATGGTAAAATAGTAACTGAAGTTGCAAAAGAACTTAAAAAGGTTGAATTAAGTTCAAAAGTTAAAGATGAGCTAGTTCTTATCCAAAGTGTGTTTTCCAATTCGAATTTTACAAACAATGTAATTGGCGGTAATTTGCAGGAAGTCATAGCAGAAGTATCAAGTATTGATGAAGCATTATTAATAAAAACAGATTTACTTGGAGATGCCATCGAATCTGCTTTATCAGAAACAGGTGGTACAAAAGATATCGGTTTATACAGAACTCCAGACCACATAAGACAGTTTATGGTTGGTTTGGTTGAGCCTACTGTTAATGATTTAATTATGGATCCCGCATGCGGTACAGGTGGATTTTTGTTTGATAGCTACGAATATGCCTTAGCACGTTTCGATGAGGATGCAGATTATCCTGGGCAAAAAGCACATCCGGAACTGCAAGAATGGTTTAAAAGTCACTTTGAACAAATTGACGAGGAATGGCCTGATGATATGCAATCACAGAATTTTTATAGACATGGTGTGTTTGGGATTGAGTATTTAGGCATGATAAAAAAGATGGCTGCTGTTAATTTATATATACGTGGCTTAAATCCTGTAAACATAGAGCAAGGCGATTCTTTGAATAAATTTGGAACAAGTATAATGCCAAATAGCAAGACAGTTATATTGGCAAACCCTCCTTTTGGTGCGGAAACAGATCAAACATCCTATCCTAATGTTTGGGAAGACTATAGCACCGAAAAAGAAACCACGATACTTTTTGTTAAGCTTATGCTTGACAGTTTACAAGATGGTGGAAAATGTGCCGTAATTGTGTCTGAAGGATTTCTCACTTGGGAGCAGTCAAGTGCTAGAGCACTGCGTGAAATGTTGTTAACACAAGCTAATCTTAAAGCCGTGATCGGGTTGCCACAAGGGGTTTTTGTAAGTAAAAGTGGTGTGGGTCCTAAAACCTCTATTTTGTTATTTGAAAAAGGTGGGCCAACAACACAAACTTGGTTTTACCAAGTCCATGATGATGGTTATACTATGGGGACAAATAGAAAGCCAAAGAATAATTCTCAGTTAGTAGAGGCTTTAAATATATATCATACTTATATCAAAAATGGTCTTGTTCCACCTGAAAAGAAAAACTCATTTATGGTAGATGCTAACTGGATTAAAACACTGGATCCAAGAATCAAGAAAAAAATTCGTGAAGAAGTTGAAGAAGCAAATGGTATAAGAAAACAAAATGAGATTGAAAGGAAAAACACTACTCTTTTTAGAAAAGTTGAAGCAAAACAAATTTCCGAAAAAGAAATGAAGTTTGAAATAAAACAGTTAAATGAACTTTGGGAAGGAAAAACAGAGGCCGAAATTGAACAAAAAATCACAAAAGCATATATGTATTCATATAACCCCGCGTCCTATTATTCGTCTTTGAATGATACGCAACTTGGGGCATGGACTAATCTTACAAGGAATAGAATGCCTGACGATATAACAACTTTGGATGACAGATATATAGAATTATATACTGCAGAAATATCTGACGCATTTGGTGTTATAAGTAAATTTAATCTTCGCAATTCTATTGAAGCCGATATCGTAAGGGAATATGTTTCAAGCTATTTGTCACAAGAAGCTCTGGAAGCGTTTCCAAAACTTCGTAAAATTGACGAAATATTTAAAATGGGCGCAAAATATCCTATGGTCAAATTAGCACCGTATCTGATTGAAAATACAGAAAAAGTAAAACCGAACAAAATGCCGGATACAAGATGGAGGACTCTGGGAGTATCTAATGAAACAGGAGTATTCTTGAATGAAGATGTTTCTCCGGAGGAAACCAACCAGAGTTACTATCTTGTTAAGAAAAATGAGTTTTGCTACAATCCTTATAGAGTAAATGTTGGTTCTATAGGGCTTAATAAGTTTGACTATGATAACCAAATTATAAGTGGTGCTTATGTTGTTTTTGGAACTAAAGAAGATGAACTTTTGCCTGAATATCTAGAAATACTTATTAAAGACAAACATTTCAAGGAATATGTTTCTGAAAAAGCTAATGTCGGAAACGGCGTAAGAATGAATTTTACTTTTGAAGATATGTGCGAATGGGAAATTCCGTTGCCGAGTGTTGAAGAACAGAAGCAGATCCTGAGTAAATATTTATATATCAGGAAAAGTGCAGATTTATTATTTGAATTTATATGTTCGTATAAACCTTTATTTATCGCCAACAAAAATTGGAAATATAGCAAGGTTGGAGACAAGTGTTCATTAATAACAGGTACTACTCCTAGCACAGAACA
>JAZQBQ010000060.1:0-12691 GCA_045545755.1 Congzhengia sp.
TTGGCTCACAGAACGACATGGCTACGATCCGACTTGTTGGGCATACGTTGTAAAGGCGGCTACAATTATTCTGCTTTGCAATACGGTTGTTCAGATTATGCAGACCTTTGACTGGAGTTTTGCTGTTGCGGAGTCTGCACAAACTTCAATACTAAAATCTCTGGCACAGCCCTTTGCATATTTGCTTATTCCTGTTATCGGGTATCATGCATGGCAATTTGCGGCTGCGGCAGTTACCGGTTTTATAGCTAAAGAAAATGTTGTGGCAACAATTGCGGTATGCTTTTCGCTGACTGATGTAACAAAAGAACTTCCTGGTGTAGCCCCCGAGCTTACCGCGGTAGCGGCATTGGCTTACCTTATGTTTAATCTCTTTACACCTCCTTGTTTTGCGGCTATCGGTGCTATGAACTCTGAAATGAAAAGTGCAAAATGGCTTTGGGGCGGTATTGGCTTGCAGTTGGGTGTAGGCTATACTGTGGGGTATTTAGTATATACAATCGGTACACTCATTACTGCTCCTGAAAGCTTAGGTATAGGTGCAGCTATTGGCGGTGGTATTGCAGTAGTGGTATTTGTGGCAATATTAGTTTACCTTTGCACCAAATCAGACAAAAAGCTTAAAGCTGAATATGCCTTAGGCGGAAAATCAATCAGTAAATAAGGTGATTTTATGGAAAATATAGTATTGATTGCAGCAATTGTTGTAATTGTAGGACTTGCGGCATTTTATGTGTACAAAGCAAAAAAAAGCGGTAAGAAATGTATAGGATGCCCTGAAAGTGGCAACGGATGTTGCTCGTGCAATTGCTCAAAAAACTAGACATACAAATTTTCATAATAAAAAAGCCGTGTCAGGAATTTTTCCTGCACGGCTTTTCTCAGTTTTATTTACTTTTGTAATAGAGCATGCAATGACAGTATCCCTCAAAATCGGGGTCCTTTATCTGTGCTTTAAATTCTTCGCAGATACACTTATTTTCTTCGCTTCTTTCAAGCTTACAGGGACAATACCCACCAGTACGCTCTAAGCCCTCTTTGATGGTTTTTACAACCTCTTTGTCATCGTTAAATTTTACCTTCATAATACTTACCTCATACGCTCTTTCATAACTCTGTCCATATTACGCTTCGCGTCTTTTTCGGCAATAGCCTCACGCTTGTCATACGCCTTTTTACCTCGGGCGAGTCCCAGCTCAATTTTTACCTTGCTACCAAGAAAATAAACGGACAAAGGAATGAGCGATATGCCTGTTTCTTTGGTTTTGCCGATTAGTCTCATAATCTCTTTTTTATGGAGAAGTAAACGTCTTGGGCGAAGTGGGTCTTTATTAAAAATATTTCCTTTTTCATAAGGACTTATGTGCATACCGAGTAAGATAGCTTCTCCTGTCTTTACAGAGACGTAGCTGTCTTTTAGATTTACCTGACCTGCTCTTATTGATTTTACTTCTGTTCCAAAAAGCTCAATACCTGCCTCAAACTTTTCATCAATAAAATAGTCGTGATATGCTTTTTTGTTATTAGAAATAATCTTTTTTGAACGAGTTTCCATCAAATACCTCTTAATATTTTACAAAAATGTGCCGTCGGTTACCCGACGGCACGCGATGATTGATTAGTCGATTTCGATTAAACCGTAACCGCCTTTCTTTCTGCGGTAAACGAGGTTCTTGTCGCCGGTCTTATCGTTTGTGAAAATAAAGAATTCGTGGCCGATAAGGTCAAGCTGCAATACAGCTTCTTCGGGAGACATAGGCTTTGTTTCAACAGCCTTAACTCTCACAATCTGGGTAGCTTCATCGTCAACAGGAAGAGCGGGGATTCTGTCAAAAATAACAGTTTCTGTAAACTCTTTCTTCATTCTTTTTTCCATTCTAGTTTTGTTTTTACGGAGCTGGCGCTCTAAAACATCAACAGATGTGTCGATTGATACATACATATCGGGAGTAGCTTCTTCTACACGGATTATCAGATTACCTGAACGGATAGTAGCTTCAACAATCTGCTCGTCGCGTTGAACGCTTAAAGTAACTATTGCTTCTGTTTCTTTTGAGAAGTACTTGTCGAGCTTTGCGTAGGCTTCTTCAACCCTTGCTTTAAGACCATCTGTTAAATCAATCTGCTTACCTGTAATTGTGATTTTCATAACCGTCACTCCTTTTCTTATGAAGAAAACATTAGGATGTTTTCTTTTTGTGATTATAGTATACCATATATTGAGATTTTTGCCAAGCTTTTTTTCAAATTTAACAGATATTTAATCTTTTATGTACATATAATTTAGTAAATATTCACGGAGGTAATAGCTTTGAAACCAGTATTTTCCTTGATTTTAGTATGTTTTATTCTGTTTATGAATTCTGTTTGTATAGAGGCAATATCAGTATCAGCCGAATGTGCTTGTGTGATTGATGCCACTACAGGACGTGTTATTTATGATAAAAATATGGAAAAGCAACATACAATGGCAAGTACAACCAAAATTATGACGGCGTTGGTTGCCCTTGAAAATTCTAACTTAGATGATGTTGTTATCGTTTCAAAGAATGCAGCGGGAGAAGAGGGCACAAGTCTTTACTTAAAATCAGGTCAAAAGGCAACAATGGAGGATTTGCTGTACGGACTTATGCTGCAGTCGGGAAATGACGCTGCAATTGCAATTGCCGAGGGAGTCTCGGGAACAGTTGCTGATTTTGCGACGCTTATGAACAAAAAAGCGCAGGAGATTGGAGCTACCAACTCGTCATTTAAAAACCCAAACGGTCTTGACGAGGAGGGACATTTTACGACTGCCTATGATTTGGCAATCATCACACGGGAGGCTATGAAAAACGAAAAATTCTGTGAGATAGTTTCCACAAAAACTAAGCTTATCTTAGACGGCACACAGACAGTTTCAAACCACAATAAAATGCTTAGAATGTACGAGGGCTGCACAGGCGTAAAAACAGGCTTTACCAAAAAATCGGGCAGATGTTTAGTTACTTCTGCCGAGCGAGGTGGTGTAAAGGTAATAGCCGTAACACTAAATGCGCCAAACGACTGGAACGACCACAGAACAATGCTTGATTATGCCTTTGATACTACCTGCTGCTACACAGTTATAGCTGCGGGTATGACGGTTAATACTGTGCCGGTTATAAATGGCACATCTAATACTTTAGAGCTGACCGCGCAAGAGGATTTTGTTATAACAGAGGATAAAGGCGAAAAATTTAAGAACATAACGGTAAAATGTAATATTCCCCAGAACGTGACAGCGCCTATTACCGAAGGGGAGGTTATAGGGGATTTGACGGTTTATTACTGCGACAAGCCTCAAAATACTTTAAAGCTTGTGGCGTCTGCAAGTGTGGGTTACAAAGCAAAAGGCGGCAAAATTTTTGAAAATTTTAAAAAGTTACTCACATATGGTTGCGAATTTTAAAATTTTATAGTAAAATAATTTTATTAACTTTAAGGCATATTGGGTTCGATTCCCTTATGCCCAAGGAGGAAAAGAATGGCAAAACCCGAAAGACTTCAGAAATTTATGGCTCGCTGCGGAGTTGCCTCACGCCGTGAGGCAGAAAATATAATTCTCGCCGGCAGAGTTAAAGTGAATAAAAAAATCGTTACAGAATTAGGCACAAAGGTAGATACAGACAATGACAAGGTTTTTTTAGACGGGGAACTCATTCGCCCTGAAAAAAAGCTTTATTACATTATGCTCAATAAACCTAAAGGTTACGTTACTACTGCAAAAGATGAATTTGACAGAAAAACCGTACTTGAGCTGGTAGCAGATATTGACGCAAGACTGTATCCGGTAGGCAGACTTGACTACGACAGCGAGGGTCTGCTTCTACTTACCAATGACGGAGATTTTGCTTATCGTATGACGCACCCTACTCAGCATATTCCCAAAAAATACCACGCAATAGTTTCAGGCACGCCCGATGTGGGACATGTTATGAAACTCAGAAAGGGAATTGAGATTGACGGATACGTTACAAAACCTGCAAGAGTGGAAATAGCAGATACCAGAGAAAACACAACTCAGCTTAGCATTACAATTTCCGAGGGTAAGAACCGCCAGATCAGAAAAATGTGCGAGGCAATCGGTTTTCCTGTGATTAAGCTTAAGCGTGTAAGCATTGGTAACGTAAATCTGGGAAATCTTCCTAAGGGTAAATGGCGTCATTTATCAGAGGGCGAGCTTAATATACTGAACGGAAATCGTTAGGAGGAAATATGGCAGATATACTTTGTGAGTCCTGCATCAATTATACTTACGATGAGGAATACGAAACCTATGTATGTGATGTAAACATTGATGAGGATGAAATGATGAGAATAATGTCATCACGGTATAGGAAATGTCCGTACTTCCGTGACGGAGATGACTATAAAATAGTAAAGAAACAAAATTAAAAGAGGCTCTGTGAGCCTCTTTTAATTTTGTTTGCCGTGAAAATAATAGTTTGCTATTCTTTTTATCATACCCCAGGGATTTTCTGCTTTTACGTCGGCTTTGGCTACTATGTCGCATTTGCCTACAGACTTACCCTCTGAGAAAAACTCAACCTCGCCGATTTTATGCCCTGTGCGAACGGGTGCTTCTATGTGATCAGGGAGCGTGATTATCTTTTCCATGTTGGCGATTTTGCTCTTTTCCATCAAGAGTGAAAAGCCCTCAGCAAGACCAATATCCACAGCGTCGGCAATACCTTTTTTTACTGCTATGGGGGCAAGTTCATCTTCGCTTACCAAAGAAGAGCAAATGCCGTAATTGGCAAAACCATAATCAAGCATTTTGCTAGCGTCTGCGAACCTTTCCTTTGATGTGGGTGCACCCATAACTACTGCAATCAAATCCATATTGTCACGTTTGGCAGTAGCGGAAATACAAAAACCTGCAACACTTGTAGAGCCTGTTTTTAAACCTGTTGCCCCCTGATAAAAGCGTACAAGCTTATTTGTGTTCACAAGACCAAAGGCACCGTCACGGAGTGAGTCCATCCAGATAGTTGTGTACTCAAATATTTTGGGATGGCGCATAAGCTCACGTGACATCAGGGCAATATCGTTGGCAGAGGTAACGTGACCTGCTTCGTCTAAGCCGTTGCAATTTATAAAGGTTGTGTCATTCATTCCCAATTCTTTTGCCCGCTTGTTCATTTTATCAACAAAGGCCTGATGTGAGCCTGCAGTAAATTCAGCTAATGCTACTGCTGCATCATTTCCCGACGCAACGGCAACTGCTTTTAGCATATCGTGAACGCTCATTTGCTCATTTTCTTCCAAAAACACCTGAGAGCCGCCCATAGACGCAGCCAAAGAAGAAACACCTACCATATCGTCTAAGGTGTATTGACCGTTATCTAAAGCTTCCATAACCAAAAGCATAGTCATAATTTTAGTTACGCTGGCAGGGGGAAGTGCTTCGTGAGATGCTTTCTCAAAAAGCACCTTTCCTGTAGATGCCTCCATCAGAAGAGCTGACTTGGCAGTGAGCTCTAATGGCGCTTCTGCATTGACTGCCGTTACAGGCATTAAAAAGAAAATACACAAAAATAAAGATAACAACTTTTTCATAAAAGACTACCTTTCTAAATAAATCAGTTGTTATCTATATTATTATTCGGTTTAATAAAACATTCCTTTTACGGCACGTTTTGCAGCAACGCCTTTGCCAAGTGCTGCAGCAATCGCAACTGCAAATTCGTCTGTTACGCCTGCGCCTTTAGCAGTGATAAAGTTTTTGTCACATACCAAGCGCTTGTGTGTAGTTTTTGCGCTGAATAGCTTACCCTCAAAGCCAGGGTAGCAGGTAGCACGAAGACCGTTTAATAAGCCCATAACCCCGGGGATTTTCGGAGCGGCACAGATTGCAGCAATTATTTTTCCCTCGTTGTTTGCTTTAGTTATTAAGTCTGTAACAAACTTGCAGTTTTCTAAGTTGTCAGCACCGGGAAGACCGCCGGGAAGAACGATTGCGTCAACCTCATCTTCTTTGACCTCGTCTGTTAAAATATCGGCAAAAACCTTGATGCCGTGAGTTCCCATAACCTCTAAGCTTTCGTTGATGGAAACTGTTTTAACGTCTAATTCGCAGCGTCTTAAAATGTCCACAGTACCCAACGCTTCAATCTCTTCAAAACCATCAGGTAAAAATACATATACCATAATTTTTTCTCCTTAAGTTGATTTTTTGACTAATACTTGATAAAATAATTATACACCAAAACAAAAAATAAAACAAGAGGACATTATGGCAATTATTGTTGACAGAAGATTTGTTGAAAAAGCAATAGAGCTCTGGGGAGATAAATACGAAATACTCCCGTCTTTTTGCTGCGAGGCTCTGCAGACTCCCGTAAACTCCCATCCTGATATGACAATCACACCTGTGGGAGATATTTTTGTGTGCTGTCCCGAGGGCTACAATTATTACAAAAAGCTCTTAGGAGATAGAGTAGTGAGTGGAAGGACAAGCCTCTTTTGTGACTATCCCCACGATATTGCATATAATGTATTGGTTTACAAAAACTTTGCATTTTGTAAGGAAGAACATACTGACCCGGTTGTAAAAGAGGAGCTGACAAAGCGAAACATCAAAATAGTAAACGTAAATCAAGGATACTCAAAATGTTCTGCTGCTGTGTGTGATGAGGGTATAATAACTGCAGATAAAAGTATCTTTTCTGCAGCAAAAGCTTCAGGAATAAAAACCCTGATGATAACTCCCGGGCACGTGGAGATTACAGGCTATGAATACGGCTTTATAGGTGGTGCATCAGGAGCTATTGACGGAGAACTTAACTTTTTTGGAGATTTATCCAAACACCCCGATTTTAAAAAAATAAATGAGTTTTGTAAAAGTAAATATTTTGATGGTTTTCCTCTTACTGACATTGGCACGTTTTTTTGTATTTAATTAAAAATACGGCAGATAATATTTTCGAAACGAAATCAATGAGGTGTAATTTTGAATAACCTGATAAGAGTTAGTTTTCGAAATGACAAAGCTCTGGCGAGCCAAAAAATAGTATCCCAAAGAGAATTTCCCATAAAAACAGTTTTTTCTGACGATAAACATACCTACACATTAGTGGATTTTTCAAATCCCGAGGAATTTAATGAATATATAAAAGCGTTGGCAGCATATATAATAAGTAGATATGAGTCGAAAATTTTAAAAAGAATAATCACAAAAAACTATCCTGAAATTCCATATTTTACAGTAAACGAAATAGTAAAAACCAAGGATGATGTTGACTACCACGAAAGAGCAGAGGTAGTAGAAAATATTTTAAAAGATTACTTTATAGAAAACAAAAACGGAAATGTTGAGGGTATAGTAAATTTCAGATTTTATAAATACGAAAAGATTTTAAACGCATTATCTGAGGATTTGGTGGACATTTATTACTTAAACCGCGAATACGAGGATTTTATCGAGCTTTTAAGATATTTTATCAGCGTGCAGGATACAAGACCCCGAATCATATACCTGATAGCAAATAAGTACGGCATGTACACTATATTAAATGAAAAAAGACAAGACATAACAAACAGGTGCTTAGCAGAATTTCTTAGTTCTGAGGATGTGAGGCGTGACAGCTATGATGACTTGTTGATCAGTATTTTAATCACATTAGCACCTGAAAAAATAGTGGTGGAAAATAAAGAAAATATAAAAAATAAACAGCTTTTTGAAACTATCGAAAAGGTATTTGAAAAAGTGTTTTATAAGTAAGAGCAGTAGTAAAAAACTACTGCTTTTTTTGTTGTAAAAGAAAAAATATTAAATATTTGAATAAAAGCTTGAAAAATATCGAATTACGTATTATAATATATAAGAATGTATAATTTTAGGCGTGAAAAAGATTGTTAAATTTTAAACAATCTTTTCAAAATCCTTAAAAAGAGAGGTTTTTTTATGAACAAAATTACAGTAGTCGGTACCGGCAGCGTAGGCTCAACAATCGCATATTCTTTGACAGTTATGGGGATTGCCTCGGAAATTGTTATGATTGACATTAATGGAGAGAAAGCAATGGGCGAAGCTTTAGATATCAGGCAGGGTATTCCTTTTTGCAATCCTTCAATAGTATATGCAGGCGATTACGAGGATGCTGGAGGCTCAGATATCATTATTATTACTTCAGGTGTTGCAAGAAAGCCCGGACAGTCAAGACTGGATCTTGCTCAGACAAATGTTAATATTTTAAAGTCAGTAGCAGACCAGGTTGTAAAGTATGCGCCCGATGCAACATACGTTATAGTAAGCAATCCTGTTGATGTATTGACATATGTATTCTGTAAATATACAGGTATTCCCGAAGAACGTGTTATCGGTTCAGGTACTATTTTAGATACTGCACGTCTTCGTGCAAGAGTAGCAGAGTATTATCGTGTAAACCAGAAAAACGTGCATGCATATGTTTTGGGTGAGCACGGGGATTCAGCTTTTGTTCCCTGGTCTGTTGCCAACATTTCTAACGTACCGATAAATGACTACTGTGATGCAGTTTTAAATGCAGGCGATTACCCTGAATTAGATAAAAACGAGATAGAGGAGTATGTGCGTAAATCAGGTGCAAGTGTTATCCAGCGCAAGGGTGCTACATTCTATGCGGTATCTATGTCTGTATGCCACATCTGTAAGTGCCTGCTCAGCGGTATCGATACAACTCTTACTGTATCAACAATGCTTCACGGCGAATATGGCATAGACGACGTATGCCTAAGCATCTTGAATATTGTTGGCGAAAAGGGAGCACACACAAAAATCCAGCTTCCCTTAAACGATGAGGAAGTAAAAGCGTTACACAGGAGTGCAGAGAGCCTGAAAGAAGTAATAAGAAGTTTAGACATATAACAAAAAAAGAAAGGGAGTAAAAAGATGGAATACCGTATCGAACATGACTCCATGGGAGAAGTAAAAGTTCCTGCTGATTGCCTTTGGGCAGCACAGACACAGAGAAGTCACGAAAACTTTGAAATAGGTGTAGGCATCGAAACAATGCCTAAAGAAATAATACACGCTTTTGGTGTATTGAAAAAGGCAGCAGCTATTACAAATAATAAATTACGTCCTGAAAAAATGACAGACGAGAAGTTAGAAGCAATAATCTCTGCCTGTGATGAAATTATGGCAGGAAAACTTAATGAAAACTTCCCGTTGGTTGTATGGCAGACAGGCTCAGGCACTCAGTCAAATATGAATGCCAATGAAGTAATTGCAAACCGTGGTAATCAGATTTTGGGTAAAATCTTGCTTCATCCCAATGATGATTCAAATATGAGCCAGTCATCAAATGACACATTCCCCACAGCAATGCATATTGCAGCTGTGTTGATTTTAGAAAATAAGCTAATCCCTGCAGCACAGGAATTGATCGAAACATTCAAAAGACTTGAAAAAGAAAACGAAGGAATCGTAAAAAGCGGAAGAACCCATCTCCAAGATGCTACACCTATCACATTCAGCCAGGAAATCAGTGGCTGGCGCTCAAGCTTGGAAAAAGATGTAGAACTGATCCGTCGCTCAATTGAGCCTTTGTATGAGTTAGCTTTAGGCGGTACGGCAGTTGGTACAGGTCTTAACGCACCTGCTGGCTTTGCTGAAAAGGTAGCAGAAGAGGTTAGTAACATTACAGGCAAGCCCTTCGTTACAGCGGCTAACAAATTCCACGCATTAACTTCAAAAGACGAGCTTGTATTTGCACACGGTGCAATCAAAGCTTTAGCTTGCGATATGATGAAGATTGCAAATGACATCAGATGGTTAGCCTCTGGTCCCAGAGATGGTCTTGGCGAAATCTTTATCCCCGAAAACGAACCCGGTTCATCAATTATGCCCGGTAAGGTAAACCCCACACAGTGCGAAGCAGTAACTATGGTTGCTGTCCAGGTAATGGGCAACGATGTTGCAGTAGGTATGGCAGCTTCTCAAGGTAACTTTGAGCTTAATGTATTTATGCCTGTGTGCGTTTACAACTTCTTACAGTCAGCAAGACTTTTAGCTGAGGCTATAGTTTCATTTAATAAAAACTGTGCAGTTGGCGTTGTAGCAAATAAAGAAAAAATGCACCACAACCTGCACAATTCATTAATGCTTGTTACAGCACTTAACCCCTATATCGGTTATGAAAACGCTGCAAAAACAGCGAAAAAAGCTTTTAAAGACAACATTTCTTTAAAGGAAGCTTGTGTAGAATTAGGCTTCTTAACAGCAGAGAAATTTGATGAAGTATTCCATCCCGAAGAAATGGTATAAACGGAGGTCATGAGAATGAAGGTTAGTTATTTCCCCGGATGTACCTTGAAAAATAAGGCGAAAGAGCTCGATACTTACGCTCGTAAATCAGCCGAAATTTTAGGTATCACTCTGGAAGAAATTGAAGACTGGCAATGCTGTGGCGGCGTGTTTACAACTGCCAAGAACGAAATTGCAACAAAGCTTTCTTCTGTTCGTGCGTTAAAATACGCTGCGGCAAAAGAACAGCCTTTGGTGTCAGTTTGCTCAGCTTGTCACAATGTTATAAAACAGACAAATTATGCCATACAGAATGACTCAGAATTTGCAGCCAAGGTAAATAACTATATGGCAGAAGAAGTGCCTTACACAGGCGAAACACAAGCGTATCACTATCTTGAGCTTTTACGTGATGTAGTTGGTTTTGATGCAGTAAAAGAAAAAGTAGTAAATGCCCTTAGTGGTAAAAAAATCGCAGCTTATTACGGTTGCTTATTACTTCGCCCCAACAGCGTTATGCAGATGGACGACCCTGAAAATCCCACGATTATAGAGGATTTCATCCGTGCTATTGGTGCAGAAGCAGTAGTTTACGCTATGCGTAACGAGTGCTGCGGCGGTTATATTTCAATGGAAAGTCCTGACCTTGCTAAAGCAAAGAGCAACGCAGTTATTGAAAATGCTAAGGCAGCAGGAGCTGAAATGATAATTACAGCTTGTCCCCTTTGTAAATATAACCTTATTAAAAACGGTGCAGAAATTCCTGTGGTTTATTTCACAGAGCTTTTGGCAGTAGCACTTGGCGTAAAGGAGGATACAAATGAATAAGAAGTTTATTCAGGAAGAAATCCTTCGATCAAGCGGAGTGAATCCGAAGAAATGTATGAAATGCGGCAAATGTTCTGCAACATGCCCGGCATTCGATGAGATGGAATACCATCCTCATCAGTTTGTAAATATGGTAGAAAACGGCGACATTGAACCGCTTATGAATTCAGAATCATTATATAAGTGCTTGTCTTGCTTTGCTTGTATCGACAGATGCCCCCGAGGTGTACAACCTGCAAAGCTGGTAGAAGCAGTGCGCCTGTCAGTTATTAGACAACAGGGCGCAAATCACTTAACAGCAAACGATATTCCTGCGCTTGTTGATGATGAAACTCCTCAGCAGTTAATCGTCAGCGCATTCAGAAAATATACAAAATAAGGAGGAAAGGACAAAATGCAGAGAGTTGGCGTATTCGTATGTTGGTGCGGAAGTAACATCGCAGGTACAGTTGATGTTCATGCTGTGGCAGAGGCTTTAAAGAGCGAACCAGGCGTGGTCTTTTCCACCGACTATCAATATATGTGTTCTCAGGCAGGACAGGATATAATCAAGAATGCAATCGCTGAGCACAATTTAACAGGTATTGTTGTGTGCTCATGTTCTCCACGTATGCACGAGGCGACATTCAGAAAGACAGCGGCAGCTGCAGGACTTAATCCTTACATGGTTGAGATTGCAAACATAAGAGAGCAGTGCTCATGGGTACACAAAGATATGACAACAGGTACCGAAAAGGCAATTATATTAGGTAAAGCTGCAGTTGCCAAGGTAAACTTAAACACACCTTTAACACCCGGTGAATCACCTGTTACAAAGCGTGCCTTAGTTATCGGCGGCGGTATTGCAGGTATTCAGACAGCTTTAGATATTGCTGATGCCGGTTTTCCCGTTGATATAGTAGAAAAACAGCCTACTATCGGTGGCAAGATGGCGCAATTAGATAAAACATTCCCCACACTTGACTGTGCGGCTTGTATCTTAACACCTAAGATGGTTGATGTTGCACAGAATGAAAAAATCAGAATCTTCTCCTACAGTGAGGTAGAAGAGGTTGGCGGCTTTGTGGGTAACTTTGATGTAAAAATCAAGAAAAAAGCCCGCTATGTTAAGGAAGATATTTGTACAGGCTGCGGTGCTTGTGTTGACAAGTGTCCTATGAAGAAAAACCCCAATGAGTTTAACTTAGGTATGGACAACCGCCCTGCGATTTATATTCCTTTTGCTCAGGCAGTTCCGAAGGTTGCAACAATTGACCCCAACGCTTGTAATATGTTG
This sequence comes from Congzhengia sp., assembly GCA_045545755.1. Lineage (GTDB taxonomy): Bacteria > Bacillota > Clostridia > UBA1381 > UBA9506 > Congzhengia. Next base: position 12,354 of record JAZQBQ010000060.1, read on the forward strand.
AAAAACGGCAAGTGCGGTCTGTGTGCGAGAGTTTGTGCTGCGGGAGCAATCGACTACAAACAAAAAGACGAAATCATCGAAGAAAAGTACGGTGCAATCGTAGTTGCAACAGGATTTAATCCTATCAGTATGGATAAATTTGATGAATTTGCATACAACCAGTCAAAAGACGTTATTACATCTTTAGAATTTGAGCGTCTTACAAATGCGGCAGGCCCCACAGCAGGACATCTTGAAAGACCCTCAGATGGTAAGTCTCCCAAGACAATCGTATTTGTTCAGTGCGTAGGTTCAAGATGTGATGCATGTAGCGAAAAAGGCAAGGAATATTGCTCAAA
>JAZQBQ010000061.1:0-4485 GCA_045545755.1 Congzhengia sp.
AAAGAGATATTATAATATAAACGTAGAAAAATGTCAAGACAACGAATAAATTACCATATATACTATTTTATGCATTAAAAGATATAATTGAAAAATAAATAAAAAAACTCTTGACAAACACAAAAAATGATAGTATAATTAGTTTCTGTTAGCGAGTGTGCTGGAACTGGCAGACAGGCACGTTTGAGGGGCGTGTGTTTATGACGTACGGGTTCAAGTCCCGTCACTCGCACCATAAAGAGAAAGGCATCCTTTTAGGGTGTCTTTCTTTTTTATTCAAAAAGAGGGATGAGACTTGAAGGGTCGGTAGTGAATGACTGCCGGTGGCAGTCAGAGCCGACCACAGCACACCACGCAGGCGGGCAAGTCCCGTCACTCGCACCCAAAATAGCAGATACCCATCGGGGATTTGCTATTTTTTTAATTTTTTTTAAAAATCCCTTTATTATTTGGAGAATTTCTGTTATAATATATAATAATGATAAATGTGCGGAAAAATTTATATGGAGGATTAATTGTGGCAAAAAATCAAAAACTGAAAATTATACCTCTGGGTGGCCTGAATGAAATCGGAAAAAATATGACAGTCTTTGAGTATGAAAACGATATTTTTGTACTTGACTGCGGTATGGCGTTCCCGGATGAAACAATGCCCGGTATTGATATTGTAATACCTGACATTTCCTATCTTGTGAAAAACAAACACAAGATACGCGGTATAGTAATAACCCACGGTCACGAGGACCATATTGGTGCTATACCGTACTTTCTAAAAGAACTCAAAGTGCCGATATACGGAACGAGATTGACACTTGGGTTAGTTGAGGTAAAACTCAAAGAATTTAATATGTTATCTAAAACAAAGCTCCATCGTGTAAAGGCAGGAGATACTGTTAAGCTGGGTAACTTCAAGATTGAGTTTATCCACACAAATCATTCAATCGCAGGTGCGGTAGCATTGGCTATTCACACCCCTTTAGGAACGGTAGTGCACACAGGCGACTTTAAAGTTGACAGTACACCTATCGAGGGCGAAATGATAGATCTTGCACGATTTGGAGAACTGGGAAAACGCGGAGTACTGGCGCTTATGTCCGACAGTACAAACGTTGAGCGTTCAGGCTTTACAATGTCCGAGCGTACTGTTGGCGACACGCTTGACGAATATTTCAGAAATTGCCGTTCGCGAATTATAGTTGCGACATTTGCGTCTAACATTCACAGAGTGCAGCAGATTATAAACTGTGCAAGCCGATACGGCAGACGTGTTGCAATCTCAGGCAGAAGTATGGAAAACGTAGTTGAGGTGGCATCCACATTAGGATATATGAAAATTCCTGATAAGGTGCTTATCCCAATTGATGATATCAAAAAATATAAACCGCACCAGCTTGTTATAATTACAACAGGCAGTCAGGGAGAGGCGATGTCGGCTTTATCCCGTATGGCGTTTTCGGACCACAGAAAGGTAGAAATTACCAAGGGCGATCTTGTTATAGTTTCTGCATCTCCCATTCCGGGAAATGAAAAGGCAATTTCTACAGTTATTAACGAGCTTTTCAAAAAAGGTGCAGATGTTGTATATAAATCATTGGAAAACATTCACGTATCAGGACACGCCTGTCAGGAGGAATTAAAGCTTATACTTTCACTTGTTAAGCCCAAATTCTTTATTCCTGTTCACGGCGAATTCAGACACTTAAAGCAGCATGCAGCGCTTGCTGAAAAAATGGGAATGAAGCAAAAGAATATAATTGTGGGCGACATAGGTAAGGTTATTGAGCTGACGCAAAACTCTTGCAAACTGGCAACCTCTGTTCCTGCAGGTGCGGTGCTGATTGACGGTCTTGGAGTGGGCGATGTAGGAAATATCGTGCTTCGTGACAGAAAGCATCTGGCAGAAGACGGCATAATCGTAGTTGTTGTAACAATGTCAAAGCTTGACGGCTCAATTCTGTCAGGACCCGATGTAATTTCGCGTGGCTTCGTCTATGTAAGAGAGTCGGTTGACTTAATGGACGAGGCAAAAACAGTAGCAACTAAGGCGCTCGAAAAATGCGCTGATAACAATAAAAAAGACTGGGCAAGCTTAAAGTCGAGCTTAAAGTCATCAATGGGCGATTTTGTGTATACAAAAACCAAGAGAAAGCCTATGATATTGCCCATTATTATGGAAGTTTAATTACGAAAGATACAGGAGAGAATAAAAATGGCATTTAAACTATTTACTTCAGAATCAGTAACAGAGGGACATCCCGACAAAATGGCGGATATTTTATCAGACGCCGTATTAGATGAAATTTATAAATGTGACCCCGCAGGACGAGTTGCCTGCGAGGTAACAGTTACAACAGGTTTAGTTTTGGTTGTAGGAGAAATTTCTACAACTACATATGTTGACATTCCCAAAACAGTGAGAGAATGCGTAAGAGAAATTGGCTACGACCGTGCAAAATACGGCTTTGACTGCGATACCTGTGCAGTTATTACTGCAATTGACGAGCAGTCAGCAGATATTGCATTGGGCGTTGACAAATCTTTAGAAGCAAAGCAGGGCACAGATGACATAAGTTCAATCGGTGCAGGCGACCAGGGAATGATGTTTGGTTATGCTTGTAACGAAACAGAAGAATATATGCCTCTTGCTATCAGCCTTGCACACAAGCTCACAAGAAAGCTTACAGCTGTAAGAAAATCAGGGGAACTTACATATTTGCGTCCTGATGGTAAATCTCAGGTAACAGTAGCTTATGACGAAGAAGGAAAGCCTGCTTACATTGATACAGTTGTTATCTCAACTCAGCACGGCGAGGATGTAGAGCACGCTACAATTGAGCGTGATATGATTGAAAAGGTAATCAAGCCCACACTCCCTGCTGAATTATTAAGAGAAGATACAAAATATTACATAAATCCCACAGGCAGATTTGTTGTTGGCGGTCCTAACGGTGACTCAGGTCACACAGGCAGAAAGATTATAGTAGATACTTACGGCGGATATGCTCGACACGGCGGCGGTGCTTTTTCAGGCAAAGACCCCACAAAGGTTGACAGAAGTGCAGCTTATGCAGGCAGATATGTTGCAAAGAATATTGTTGCAGCAGGTCTTTGTGATAAGTGTGAGGTACAGATTGCTTACGCTATCGGTGTTGCAGAGCCTGTATCAGTTTCTGTTGAAACCTTTGGCACAGAGCACGTGTCTGTAGAAAAAATCAACGAAGTAATCAAAAAATGCTTTGACCTTCGTCCTGCAGGTATTATCAAGATGCTTGACCTTCGCCGTCCTATTTATAAGCAGACAGCGGCGTACGGCCATTTTGGCAGAACAGACGTAGACCTTCCGTGGGAAAGACTTGACAAGGTTGACGAAATCAAAGCAGCACTCAAATAATACGAATGGAGGCAAATCCATGAAAATCCTTATAGTAGACGACGAAAAGCTTCTTGTAAAAGGAATAAAATATAATTTTGAACAGGATGGCTTCACAGTAGTTTGCGCATACGACGGCGAAGAAGCAATCAAGACAGCTTATGACAAGAGCATTGACCTTATCATATTAGACCTTATGCTTCCAAAGATTGACGGATATGAAGTATGTCAGAAAATCCGTGAATTTTCAAATGTGCCAATCATTATGCTCACGGCAAAAAATGAAGATATGGATAAAATTTTAGGTCTTGACTATGGTGCGGATGATTATATGACAAAGCCTTTTAATATCCTTGAGCTTAAAGCAAGAGTCAAAGCAATTTTAAGAAGAAGGGGCAGACAGGAACAGGAGAAGGCAGAAGAAGATACAGCAGGCGTTAAGCTTGACCGCCGTACAAGACAGATGCATGTTGACGGCAGAGTAGTTGAGCTTACTGTTAAGGAATATAATATTATTGATTTATTCCTTTCAAACCCCGGCAGAGTTTATTCAAGAGATGATCTCTTTGACCTTATATGGGGTGCAAATAAATCAGGAGATGTAAGAACCGTTGATGTTCATATGAGAAGACTAAGAGAAAAGGTTGAGGAAAATCCTGCTCAGCCTAAATATATACTGACAAAATGGGGTGTAGGTTATTACTTTAAAGAAAATTAATAAATGGCTGTCTAAAACAAGAGTAAGACTTGTTTTAACATATCTGGGAATTATTGTTTTAGCACTTTTGTTTATATCAACATATATTACGGCATCAATCAGCAGTTATCTTTACAATCGTGAGGAAGTGCAGATGCTTTCAAATGCAAATATCGTGGCAAACCTTATTGCAGAAGATATGAGAGGAAACTCAAAGCACATAGAAGAGGTCGTGACAGGAATGGGAGCAGACCCGTCTTCAAGAATAGTGGTGCTTGATTCTCAGGCAAAGGTTATATATGATACAAGCGAAAATAACAACATAAAAGGTAAAACTCTTGTCAGGGAACAAATCCTTGATGCGTTAGAGGGAAAGGATGTTGTTTCCACATATAAGGAAAAAGAGGTGGGAACAGTT
>JAZQBQ010000062.1:0-3288 GCA_045545755.1 Congzhengia sp.
GAAGAAATCGCAGCTTTGCCAGAGGCTGATATTGTAATTACAGGTATCGTTGGTATCGCAGGACTTCTTCCCACTTTGGCTGCTGTAAAGGCAGGCAAAAGGATAGGTCTTGCAAATAAAGAAACCTTAGTTACTGCAGGGGATATTGTAATGAGTACAGCACGCATAACGGGTGCCGAGATTATCCCTGTAGACAGTGAGCACAGCGCTATATTTCAATGTATGGCAGCCCGTGTTAATGACAAAAACTACGATAGCGAGCTAAAGAGAATTTTACTCACAGCGTCAGGCGGTCCTTTCTTTGGCAAGACTAAAGATGAACTACGTACAATGAAAGCGGTTGATGCTTTGCGCCATCCAAACTGGAGTATGGGTGCTAAAATTACAGTAGACAGCGCAACGTTAATGAATAAAGGCCTTGAGGTTTTAGAGGCAAAGAGTCTGTTCTCCGTTCCGCTATCTAAGGTTGATGTTTTGGTACACCGCCAGAGCATAGTTCACTCAATGGTGGAGTTTGCTGACAATGCGGTTATAGCCCAGCTTGGCGTTCCTGATATGAAGCTTCCTATTCAGTATGCGCTGACGTATCCTGAGAGGCTCTCAATGAGTGACAACGCATTAGATTTAACAAAGACGCCCCTTACCTTTGAGTATGCAGACACAGACACATTCCGCTGTTTATCCCTTGCATACAAAGCAGGAGAGGCAGGCGGTACGCTACCTACGGTGCTAAACGGTGCTAATGAAGCAGCAGTAGCTCTTTTTTTAGAAGGAAAAATCGGATTTTTGGATATTGGCGATATTGTTGAAATGGCAATGAGTGAGCACAAAATCACTAAAAATCCCGAAATTGCCGACATATTATCAGCCGATATCTGGGCACGCGAATATGTAACATCAAATCTACATAAGATACAGTAAAATATTAAGCCTTATATGATTTCATATAAGGCTTTGACGCATTTTTTAGAGGTAGTATATGAATTTTATTTTAACAGCCGTTGCGGCGATAATTATTTTTGCCGTAATGATATTTGTCCACGAGCTTGGTCACTTTATTGCAGCAAAAGCATTGGGCGTAAAGGTAAACGAGTTCGCCCTTGGTATGGGACCAAAGTTAATATCAAAGCAAAAGGGCGAAACCTTATATTCTTTGCGTTTATTTCCCATAGGCGGTTTTTGCTCTATGGAGGGCGAGGACGAAGAAACTCAAGACGAGCGCTCGTTTAGTAAGAAAAAACCTTGGAAAAGGTTTGTGATTTTAGTGGCAGGCGCCGCTATGAATATCCTTTTGGGGTTTGTTTTGTTGATTGGTATTGGCTCGGTGTCGGAGGGTTACGTTGAGCCTGTTGTACGAGAAGTTGTAGAAGATAGCGGCGCTATGGAGGCAGGGCTGTTACCGGGTGATAAAATAATTCGTGCCAATGGCAGGAGTGTAAATATATATGAGGACCTCTCTTGGGAAGTAGCGAACAACTCTCAGGAAAATGCGGTTTTAAATTTAGTTGTTGAACGTGACGGAAAAAAGGAAGAAATCGCAATAACACCCAAGGCAACAGATGGCAAGCTAACTTATGGTATGTCCTTTAAAACAGGCGAAAATTCCGCAATAAAAACAGTAAGAAACGCAGGATACCGCACGTTGTTTTATGGAAGAGTTGTAATAGATTCATTCATCAGCTTAATCAGGGGAACAGTACCGCTATCACAGGTGTCAGGTCCTATCGGCATAGTAAATGAAATAGGTAACGCCGTAGAAACTGCACAAAAGACAGGAGTAGAGGGAGTGCTGAAGCTGTTGAGCCTTGCGGTGCTTTTGACCATAAATTTAGGCGTATTTAACCTTTTGCCCATTCCCGCATTAGACGGCGGCAGAATTTTATTTGTTATTATTGAAATGATTCGCAGAAAACCCATTCCCGTAGACAAAGAAGCAATAGTACACTTTGTGGGTATTGTGATTTTGCTGGGGCTTTCGGTTTTAATTGCGTTTAAAGATATTTTTACGATCTGGTAGGTGAGAATATGGCAAAGATAAAAGTTTTATCAAAAAACGTTTCGGACAAAATTGCAGCAGGTGAGGTAGTAGAACGCCCAGCGTCTGTTATAAAAGAGCTTTTGGAAAACGCAGTTGACGCACAAGCTACTGTTATTACTGTGGAGATTAAAACAGGCGGCATAAAGTATATGCGTGTAACCGACAACGGAATCGGTATGTCAAAAGAGGACGCAGAACTAAGTATAATCCGCCACGCTACCAGTAAGATTTCTACAGAAGATGACCTTTCACGTATTGCCACATTAGGTTTTCGTGGCGAGGCTCTGTCGTCTATTGCGGCGGTGTCAAAGCTTGAAATCTACACAAAGACCAGATCAGAGGAAACAGGCACATATATGGTTGCCCACAACGGCGAGATTATAGACATCGTTGAGGCGGGCTGTCCCGACGGTACTACTATTTTGGTGCGTGAGCTTTTCTGCACAGTTCCTGCCAGAATGAAATTTTTGAAAAAAGACTACACCGAGGCAGGCTACATAGAAGACATCGTGGCACGACTTGCCCTTTCTCATCCTGAAATTTCAGTTAAATTTATAAATAACGGCAAGGAAGTAATCTTTACCCCTGGCGACAATCAATTATCATCTGCTATTTATGCAGTTTATGGCAAAGATATAAAGAATGCAATGGTCACAGCAGAGTATGAAGAAAATGGTGTAAAGGTATATGGTATGTGCGCTAAAGCATCGGCATCACGTGCTAATCGCAATATGGAGAATTTCTTTGTAAACGGCAGATACATAAAGAGCGCAATGCTTGCCCACGCAGTAGAGGAAGCCTACAAAAACGAGCTGATGGTAAAAAAATTCCCGGCATGCGTCTTAAATATTGAAATATCTCCCGAAATGGTTGATATAAATATCCACCCCACAAAATTAGAAGCAAAATTTGCAGACGAAAAGGCGGTTTACCACGCAGTTTACTGGGCGGTAAAAAATGCCCTTTATAAAAAGGTATATGTGCCTCAGGTGTCAGAAACAAAACCCTCACAGGTAACATATACCCGTCCTACACCTCAAGTGGTAAAGGAAACCTTTAAGACAACACCTGAGGTAAAGCGTGAGCTTCCTAAGGTGGACTTTTCAAAGATAACTCCCGTTAAAAAGTATGAGCCACCCAAGACAGAACAGGCAAAAATCAGCTTCGGGGAAAACACATACAGAGCACCTGGGAAAAAACAAGAGGAGCCAAAGCCCGAAATCAAGGTTGAGGTAAAAGAGGTGCCGAAA
>JAZQBQ010000063.1:0-2138 GCA_045545755.1 Congzhengia sp.
AATGCACGCTGAGGGTATGAAAGGTGCTAAGACTATGTTTGATATTGCGCCTTGCTACCTCTCATCAAAATCTAATGAAGAACTAAGAAAAGAAATGTTATAATAAAAAGGGGCTGTAGCAAAATGCGCACACCACACAAGACCAATAAAATCCTTAACAAAGCCTCTTGCTTAAATTAACAAAGTTAAAATAATGTAAAAATTAAGGAAGAAATTCGTCATTTGACGAATTTCTTCTATTTTTTTGCCTTGTGTTTTGAACAAACTTCACCTCTCGGCGTACCCACGTACGCCTTCGGGGAACCGAAAGCAAGGCTATGCCTTACTTTCGCTCAGTTTGTCCAATCTGCGCTATTTTCCGTCCGCCCCAAAAGAGGCTGTAGCAAAATGATTTCATTTTGCTACAGCCTCTTTTTATTATACGGGTATCCCTTTTAAAAGGTACTCTATGTGTTTTTCTGTGTCTTCTCTCAATTCACAGGAGTATTTTGTACACAGCTCGTAGAGTGCATCAAATCTCCCTGTTTCGTACAATCTGTTTGAAAGATCTATTATATAATCATCTTTTTCGGCTATGAGCTTTTCTCTGTGCTCGCACCAATCATCTACATCGTCATAAAGCTCACAGGCACAATACGCCGCCGCAATACTCTGTGCAATCTCTACCGCTGCGTGGTAGCGCTCAAAAAACGTCTTGGGAGTTATGGTTCTTTCCATAATAGATATGCTGTCAGAAAAAATCACTAAATTTTCGGGCAAGGTCGTTCTTAGGGTTGTGTTCTGTATCATTCGTTTGTCCTCCTTTGCTTGATGAGTACATTTTATCACACACAATGTACCATAAAAAGGACACAAAAAGGGGTGTAGTAAAATGCTTGGCAGGAGCAAGCCCCTGCCCTACAAATGCTTTCTTCTAATATTGCAAAAGTGCATCCGTTGCTAACTTTTTAAATTCTTCCTGAACTGACTTGGGCGACATAATCTTTATATCAGCACCAAAGTTCATAACCCAGCTCAAAAACAGCGGACTTACCGCAACCTTTACGTTTATTTCAAAATAATCATCCGATGTGTTAAAAAAACTTGTGTCCTGACCGAAGCGGTCAATTATTACACCTGCTAAGTGGTTCTTGCATCTTAAGGTCACGCGCTCTTCTGCACCTGCGTACATTCCGAAGGTTTTTCGTGAATATATCGCCATATCAAAATTACGGAAAATCTCACGTCCGTCACGTTCCTCGTCTGTAACGGATATTTTGAGCATTTTGTCCACACGGTAGTGGCGGATTTCTGAATGTTCTGAGTCGTATGCCACAAGGTAATAATTTTCATCGTCCCAAGTGAGCGCCCAAGGGCTTACCTCGTACACCTTGCCGTCACGGCGGAGTTTCTTTTCTTTTTTGTGAGTCCATTCAAAATACTGAAATCTTATCTTCACATTTTTAGAGATTGCCTCGTGGATATAGTCCACCGTATAGTAAATACTTTCGTTCATTGTCTTGATTCGGTTTGAAACGTACACCTGACGGGAAAGTGCCGTGCTCTGATATTTTGAGGAAAAGCTCGAAAGCTTACGGATTAGCTCTGCACTCTTTTTGTGAGTGATGAATTTTGAGGACTGCACCGCATCAACCAAGAGCTTGAGCTCAGGTATTTCAAAATCACGGCTTACTACGTGGTAGGTAACGCTTTTTTCCTTGCGTTTTTCTATGTCCATACCAAACTCGCACAAAATCTCAATATCGTCATAAAGCGCCTTGCGCTCAGCAGATATTCCGTAGCGCTCCAGCTCTTCGGCTATTTGTGCTATGGTCAGTCCGTGGGTATCGTCGGTAAGTTCATACATTATTTTCATAAGGTACAAAATTTTAATCTTTTGCCCTGCGCCCTTTGCCATTTCTTTTCCTCCTTTTGATACAACTTACTTTTATTGTACCATATTCGGGACAGTCTTGCAAGTTATCTTTTGCGAAGCTGTCTTTCGTAGCGTCTTACGTCCTCCACGCAAATTGCAAAGTAAATACCACCTAAAATTAAAAATAAAAGTCCCATAGTTTTTTCCTCCTTTGTTTGTTTGATTACATCATAACATATACAAAGTACCAAAAACAGGACAATAAAGAATAAATGTTCGAAAA
>JAZQBQ010000064.1:0-25140 GCA_045545755.1 Congzhengia sp.
ACTACTATATCATAACCGTCAGCATTTGTAGCAGCAAAGTTACTGCCATCTTCTATGTTCAATGCATAATCAGTATTTGTTGCATTACGTGCAATAATGGGATAATAAGCATCTATATCACTGTTTTCAACAGTAAGAGTATAAGCCCCGCTTGCATCCGTACGAATGCCGTATCCGCCTTCACCAACAGCTTCAATCGTTGAATTCTTTACAACAACCTCTGCACTGGTACCTGTAGAGATACCATTTTTACAACCTTCAGCTGTGATGTTGTCGAATGTAAGCCCATTACCGCCGCCTGTTGCCCACATTACTGAATGCAAGCCCTCAAACGAACAGTCTTCAACATTAATATTGTAGCACTGGCGGAAACGCATAGCTACAACATCCTCCTGGGTGTCAGCTGTGAAGGAACAATCCTTTATGGTTATATTGTGTGCATAGCGTTTGTCAGAATCTGTTGTGTTGCAGCTGATAAAGTCTTTCGCCTCATCGGTTACAAAGTTAACATTCTGAATAGTCAATGTCTCTGCACCATTATAACGTGCCTTACCATGGATATAGATAGTGCCATCAAAATTCTTGCCGTTACCATCAAGGATAATGTCAACATCTGCGTTCTGTGTAAATGTCACATCTCCGTTGTGGTCTGCAAGAAGTGTGATTGTGTCGCCATCAGTAGCTGCATCGATTGCAGCCTGAAGAGTTTCGTAAACGTCAAAACCTATGCTTGCTGCTAAAGTTTTGTTTTCAGGAGCAAGAGCAATTTCGTCATCAACGAAGATGTAAGCATCGTTTGATATGTTCAGGATGTCTTCAATATTTCCGTTGGCATTAGTACAATTGTTAACTTTCATAACTGCATCAACAACATGCAGACCATCCTGATACACATCTTCTTGATTCGCAGCGTCAACATCAAAGGTGCAGTCTTTGAATTCTGCATCAAAGTAGGTACGAACTACGCCGTATGTGCCGTTATCCCTAATTGTACATCCGTCAAACACGCAACTTCCGGGAGAGCCGCCCATTGCTGCCCAGCCGATAATTGTACAATTCTTGTAAGTAAGATTTATACCCTCTTCTATACCGTCGAAGTGGATTGCATAAATACCTGTGGCATGGAATGTTACATTTTCAAATGTAAGGTATTCACCCTTAGCGTACGCCCATCTTTGTGCATCACTACCCTTGATATAAAGGTTTTTCAAGGTGAGGTTTTTAAGAGTTCCGGAAAGGGTACCCTCAAGAACAACATTTCCTTCACCTTCAACTGTAATGCCTGCTTTCATTGAAGGAACTTCATATGTACCTTCCTTAATGATTACAGTGTCGCCTTCAGCAGCCGCATTGATGGCTGCCTGAAGTGTTGCGTAGTGTTTAGTACCGATTTTTGCAACAGGGATTTCAACAGGCTTACTTTCGCTTGATTCCGCTTCTGCATAAGCCATATCTGTGCAAACCATATTGCCCACTTTAGCAACAAATACAGGTTCTTCTCCGTCAACAGTAATCGCTGCTGACTCTAAATCAGATCTTCCGTCTTTTGGTTCAGATGCAAGAAGTCCGTATTCACATTCTGTTGCATCTACATCTTCAACAACAAGCTCGCCAGCGATTGAAGAAACAATTGCAGGCTTACTTTCGATAGCAAATGTAGAATCTGTAATTGTTGTGCTTACAGTAGCGGAAGCATCTTCAGAATAGATTTTTACGCCTCTATCAGCATCAAATGTACATCCTGTAACTTCAACAACACCCTTATCACCACTTCCGTAAATCCAGAGTGCATAATATACATCGTTGTTAAAGGTACAGTTTGTGTATGTTGTTTTACCATACTGGTTGTTGCCTGCACCATAAGGGAATACACAGTTTGTATATGTGATCAAATCTGTGGAACCATCAGAATCCCAAACAGTGAAGAAACGATTGTGGTGACCTTCATTGCCCCTCCATTCACCATTTGGTCTGGATAATTTAAGGTTGCTGAAATTCACAGTTCCAATTGTATTATCACTTACGTAAACAACACCATTGTCTGTCGGGTTTGCAGTTTCAACGCTTAATTCTGCATCATCAGTCATACCGATAATATTAATGGTTGCAGCTGCACCCTTCACATTATGGCTGTCCATTAAAACTTTGCCATAAACGTGATATGTGATTGCGCCATCACCGTTAGCATCAGTTGCTGCTGCAATTGCAGTTGACCATGTTTCATAAGTTTTGCCTGTGCCGACATCGATAATATCTGTATCTTCAGCTAACACATTAAAACCCATTGTGCTCAAAACAAGCGCAAACGCAAGGATTGAGCAAAGTAATCTTTTTGCTTTCATTTCTTGAAAACTCCTTCCATTGTTTTTTTATATCAAGCGATGTTGCTGCTTGGTCTTGGATTAACTTTTGCTATCGATTTTTGACAGCAGTATTTTATATATATATTCAAGTTGGGACTTAGAAAATGCATAATCATCCCACACTACAAAATCTAAAACTGTTGCAATAAACATAAACACAAGGGGACGGATTTCTTCAAAGGGTGCCCCTATACTCTTTGACACGAGGTGGATATATTCTGCATATGTATTATTTAACAGCTCTGCGTTTTTTCTTATTCTGTCGCCAAATGTAGGGCTTGTTGCCGCCTGATAAACAAGTCTTAGCGACCGTTGTTCTGACTTCACAACCTCCATAACACGTGTAATAAAATTTTCAAAGTTATTTATTTGCTCAGACGCTTCTGTGAAAATTTTAGCAGAAGATTTCATAAGTCCGAATTTTACGGAATTTATAATAAAATCCTCCTTGTCCTCAAACCAGTAATAAATACTTCCCAAAGACATTCCGGTTTCCTTTGCCAGATCTCTGATAGAGGTTTTCTCAAGACCATACCTCTTCAGATAATCAAAGGACAATTCCAGTATTTCGTCAATAGATTTTACTGTACGTTCTCTCATAATGACACTCCTTAAAACGATTGTTTCAATTTTTAGAACAAGTGTTTTAATTACACGAAAAATAAAAAAACGCATTATTTTTTCGGGTATGTGCTATATGGATTTTGCGTAATAATGTGTTTTTAAAAAAGCTTTATTAATCTAAGTAGTCACGTTTTAAGCGTTTTTTCCGCATTTTGCGAAACAGCGATCCGAATATAGGAATAATCTCTAACTTCATGTATCGATATTTTCGCTTGTAATATCTTCGCTTCTTTTCGTTGTCGGTATACTTTATTTTTGCCTTTACAGTTTTCCGATTATCAAAAAAAGGCGTAAGCACATCTACCCAATAGCACGCAATGTAGATAATTACAAATATTGCTATAGATAGTATGCCTAAACCTGTCATTGTATTCGCCTTCTTTGCCGTGGATTATTACATAATCGAAATTATGTAGTGATTTTTTAATAAAGTACATATAAAGTACGGCGTTATTATAACATCCATCCCCGCTAAATGTCAAGGTTTTTTATCTAAAAATATAATTTTAGTCATTTTGCAGTATAAAATGGCATGGCAAAATAGACTAATGCATCAAAAGCAACAACGCATTGGTCTTATAGGTATGCCCTTTTTTGAAAACTCCCTCGAAAACTCACCCTTAACTCTTAAAAAAAGGCACAATTTAATATTTACGCTTTCTTTTTAACTACATAATTTCGATTATGTAGTTTTTTTGTTTTCCGATTTAATCAACAGCGCAAAAGACCCAACATTTGAATTTTCTTGCGATGTATCTCCCCTGTTTCCATCGTGTAAATTCTTGTGGTGTTTACGCTTGAATGTCCCAAGATGTCAGCAAGTCTCACAATGTCTTTTTGTATTGAGTAAAAGGTTCTTGCAAACAGATGGCGAAGATTATGCGGAAAAACCTTTTCTTTCGGTACCTGTGCGACTTCGCACAGTTTTTTCATATCTGACCAGATATTTGACCTATTTAATGGCCGGCCTGATTTTGTCACAAATACAGGTCCCTGTTTAATATTTCGTGATGCAGCGTATTTTAAAAGTGTTTTGCATAGTGCTTTAGGTAAAAACACGCGTCGCACTTTTCCCTTTGAATGGATTTGCGCCGTTTCGCACAACAGCGCTTCTACTGTTATACCGTGAAGTTCTGATACTCGTATACCGGTAGAGCATATCGTCTGCATTACAAGATTTAATCTTATGTTTCCCTTTTGGTTTGCTGCAGCAAGAAGTCTTGAATATTCCTTCTTGGTCAACTCTTTTTCAGTTTTTAAAAAGAGTTGTTTTTGCACTTTAACAGTCCTAATGCACAAAGCTTTCATCTGCAAAAAATCAAAAAAAGCATTTAAAGATGATATGGCAGCATTTACACTGGTAATGACATAGTTTTTCTTAAGATACTCCTTATACTCAAGAACGTTGGATTTTGTCAGTGTCTTGCCATTGAGCCACACAGTAAACATCCGTACATCCCGTATATACTTCTGAACTGTTGCGGCTGCTTTTTCGTTAATTTGCAGAAATTCACGAAATTCTAAGATTTTTTCGTTTGTGATCTTCATCATCTATCATCTCCTTTCCTATTATTATTTTATCATTTTTTAAAAATATTTGTAATGTATAAAATAAACAAAAAAAGACTTGTTGCCTTGTGCAACAAGTCTTTTTTATTTAGTCTTTATTTCTTTAATTTAATTGCTTCTTTTGCTTTTTTAACGATATTATCTGCAGTGAGTCCGTAGATTTCAAAGAGTTCTGCGGGTTTCCCAGATTGTCCGAACACGTCCTGTGTGCCAATTCTCAGCATAGGAACAGGAGCAACTTCACATAACACTTCTGCTACTGCACTTCCTAAGCCACCGATAACGTTGTGTTCTTCAGCAGTAACAATTGCGCCGGTATCGCGAGCTGCCTTTTCGATAATTTCACGATCAATGGGCTTGATTGTAGCCATATTGATAACACGTGCTGAGATTCCTTCTGCCTTTAACTTCTCAGCAGCATTCATCGCCTCGGGAACAAGTAAACCTGTTGCAATGATTGTGACGTCAGTACCCTCGATTAGCTCTACACCCTTGCCGATTTCAAACTTGTATGTATCACGGTCAAAGATTTCAGGAACAGCAAGTCGTCCAAATCTTAAATATACAGGACCGTCGTGCTTGATTGCCGCTTCAACTGCTAAGATTGACTCAGCTTTGTCTGCAGGGTTTATGATAACCATATTGGGGATAGTACGCATAATGCCAATGTCTTCTAAGCACTGGTGTGTTGCGCCGTCCTCGCCTACTGATATACCTGCGTGTGTTGCGCCGATTTTTACATTTAAATTGGGATAGCAGATTCCGTTTCTTATCTGTTCAAAAGCTCTGCCTGCTGCAAACATTGCAAAGGAGCTAGCAAAAACGATTTTACCGCAGGAAGCAAGCCCTGCCGCAGTAGACATCATATTGCCCTCAGCAATACCTGTATTAAAGAATCTCTCGGGGAACTTCTTTAAAAATGTTTCTGTCTTTGTGGACTTTGATAAATCCGCATCCAGTACTATAATATCATATTTTTCGCCAAATTCAGCCAATGCTAAACCATAGGCTTCTCTTGTTGCTGACTTTTGCATTATGCTCCCTCCTTGATTCTTTCGATTTCTGCATCAATCTCTTTCATTGCTTGTGCATACTGCTCATCGTTAGGCGCACTTCCGTGCCATGCGGCGTTATTTTCCATAAAGGATACGCCCTTGCCCTTGATACTCGCAAGGATTATCATTGTGGGCTTGCCCTTTGTTTCTTTTGCCTGATTGATAGCATCAAATAAAGCGTTAAAATCGTGAGCGTCACAAAGGATAACATTCCAGCCAAAGGCTTCGAACTTCTTATCTATAGGAAGGGGTGACATAACCTTTGAAATATCGCCGTCAATCTGTAAACCGTTAAAATCTACAAAAGCCGTCAGGTTATCCAGCTTATAGTGAGAAGCATACATTGCAGCCTCCCATACCTGACCTTCTTCCAACTCACCATCGCCTAAGATTGTATAAACACGGTAGTCTTTTTTGTCGATTTTCCCTGCCAACGCCATGCCGTTTGCTGCAGAAATTCCCTGTCCCAATGAGCCGCTTGACATATCAACGCCGGGCACGCTCTTCATATCGGGATGACCCTGCAGGTATGAGCCTGCCTTTCTCAGTGTTGCGATGTCTTCTTTAGGGAAGAAACCGCGTTCTGCCAATACGCCGTAAAGTGCAGGAGCACAATGTCCCTTTGACAGTACAAATCTGTCACGGTCAGGCGATTTTGCCGCCTCAGGAGAAACGTTCATTACTTCAAAGTATAAAAGTGTAACCACGTCTGCAATTGATAATGAGCCCCCGGGATGACCAGATGCCGCTGCGTGTGTGCCTGTAAGAATATGCTTTCTTACATTGGCTGCAGTGAGTTTTAATTCTGTAAGTTTTTTGTTATCCAACAAAGTTACAGCCCCCTCTTTTATGTTTATTTTTTATTTTTCTTCTTTTGTTGTATGGGATAGCTTACAAAGCCCTCTCCCTTGACCTGATGCGCCTGTGTCAAAATAATAAATGCGTCAGGGTCTGTGTTTTCTACTATTTTTTCTAATTTTTGCAGTTCAAATTTTTTAACGACGCACAAAAGCATTGTGCGCTCGCCCTTTGTGTACATACCTACGCTTTTTATACCTGTTACGCCACGCTCCAAGATGCGCATAATTTCTGCCGCTATCTGCTGACTTCTATCAGAAATTATATAGACCATTTTTGATACATTAAAGCCTGAGATAACATAATCTAATACCCAGGAGTTTAAGAAAAGTGCCACGATGCCTGAAAGCAGGCGCTCCGTATCACGTAAGAAAATTGCGCCAACAGAAATGATAATTATATCAAATATAAAAAACCATTTTCCCAAATCTATGGCAGGGATTATTTTGTTTCCTAAAGAGGCTAGAATGTCCGTGCCCCCTGTGGTAGCATTGGTTAAGAATATAAAGCCAAAGCCTATTCCGAGTAATGTTCCGCCAAAGAGCGATGACATTAAAATATTCTGTGTCAAAATAATGTCTGTGGTTGTTGCGTCTAAAAGAAGCGAAAACACAAATGCACCGTATAAGGATTTGACACCGAAGCTTTTTCCTAAAAATATTGCACCAGCGAAAAACAGCGGAATATTCATTAGCAAAACCGCTACACCAATGGGAAATCCCGTCAATCTGTTAATTACAATGGCTATACCCGACACACCGCCTGATACAACTGCGTGAGGTGCTAAAAACAGACTTATGGCAAGAGCTGCAATCAGCGAGCCTATTGTGATTAATGCGTATTCCTTCAGATTTTGCAACATTTTTAATTTCACTAAATCACTCCTTAAAAAAGTGCCTTAGCTAAGTGTTTCAAAAGCAATATTTAAAATTTCTTCAAGCCTTACTTGGTCGCCCTTTAAATAAAGGTACCCGATTAGCGCCTCCAACGCAGTTGCGTGGCGGTAATCTGCCATATCTGCGTTCTTGGGCACGGTGTGAATGTTTGTATTTCTGCCCCGCTTGTAGATTTCTGTTTCTTCATCTGTAAGGATTTCTAAAATTTTGTGGGCGGCAGCGGCTTGTGCTTTTGCTTTAACATAGCCTACGGCAATTTTATGTAGCTGGTTTGCGGGGCGGTTGCCCATTCCCAAAATTTTAGTCCTTATGAACATTTCGTACACGCTGTCGCCCAAGAATGCCAAGGTCAGGGGCGACAAGGTGTTTATTTCAGGTATGTTCTTCTCTGTGAGAATATCATTTATATTCATTACTTTATCACTCTTATTTTTACGCCCTGACGGGTGTCTGCAACTTCTATACCCATTTCGAGCAATTCGTCACGGATTTTATCAGATGTTGCCCAGTCTTTTTCGGCACGGGCAGCGTTTCTTTTTTCAATGAGCGCCTTTGCCTCATCAGATATAGTATCTTCTGCCTGACGGGTAAATATACCGATAACGTCGCCGAGTTCCTTCATCATTCCCTTTGCTGCTTCAAAAACATCTAACGCCCAGTTTGATTTATCCTCTGAGTTAATGAATTTAGCCAAATCAAATATTGCAGCAATCGCATCAGCTGTATTTAAATCGTCGTCCATAGCCGCGCAGAACTGGTCACGGAAGGTAGATAACTTTTCTACTACTGCCTTTTCATCATCAGTTAAATCACGCTTTTTCGCTTTTGTTTCTAAAAATTCTAAGTTTGAAATACAGTTATAAAGTCTGTTTAAGCCTGCCTCTGATTGTGCCAATAACTCGTCAGCAAAGTTAATAACACTTCTGTAGTGAGCAGAGAGCATAAAGAAGCGGATAACCTCGTAGTCGTATTTTTGCGCCACATCACGTACAGTAAAGAAATTACCCAAAGATTTAGACATTTTCTGGTTGTCAACGTTAATGTAGCCGTTGTGCATCCAGTATCTTGCAAAGGGCTTACCTGTGCAGCATTCGCTCTGTGCAATCTCGTTCTCGTGATGGGGGAATATTAAATCCTGACCGCCTGAGTGAATGTCGATTGTTTCGCCCAAATACTTATTTACCATAGCTGAGCACTCAATATGCCAGCCAGGTCTGCCCTCGCCCCAGGGGCTTTGCCATGCCGGTTCTCCTTCCTTCTTTGCCTTCCAGAGGGCAAAGTCAGAGGGGTTGCGCTTAACATCTGTTACATCTATTCTGGCACCCGCCTCTAAGTCTTCTAAAGGCATTTTTGAGAGCTTTCCATACTCTGCAAATTTTTTTGTTTCAAAGTAAACGTCACCGTTAACCTCATAGGCATAGCCTTTTTCGATTAAAGTTTCAACAGTAGCAATAATTGCATCTATATTTTCTGTAGCCTTGGGGTGGATTGTTGCCGCCCTGATACCTAAGCCTTGTGCATCTTTGAAATATTCTGCGATAAAGGTTTCAGCAAGTTCTTTTACTGTGATGCCCTGTTCATTGGCATTCTTTATCATTTTATCGTCGATGTCTGTAAAGTTCTGCACGAAGGTTACCTTGTAGCCCACATACTCCAAGTATCTTCTTAATGTATCAAAGATAATAAAGGGACGTGCGTTACCTATATGGAAAAAGTTATACACGGTAGGTCCGCAGGAGTACATCTTTACTTCCCCTTCTACCAATGGTATAAACTCTTCTTTTGTTCTTGTTAATGTGTTATAAATTCTCATATATCAAAATTCCTTTCGAAATTTATTCTCTTTCTGAAAGCTTTTTCTCAAGCTTTTCAAGCTTGGCAGAAAGTCTACACAATTCCTGTGAAACAGGGTCTGGAATGTGTACCTGATCAAGCTGTTCTGTTACTCGCTCGTTGTTAATCTTAACAATTCTCGCCGGAACGCCCACGCATGTGGAGTTTGGCGGAACTTCGTTTAACACTACGGCGTTGGCTGCAATTTTAGAATTGTCACCAACCTTAAAAGGTCCTAAAATCTTAGCACCCGAGCCTATCATAACGTTGTTTCCGATGGTGGGATGACGTTTTCCCATGTCTTTTCCCGTACCGCCTAAGGTTACGCCCTGATAGATTGTTACGTTGTCGCCGATTTCGGTAGTTTCGCCGATTACAACGCCCATACCGTGGTCGATGAACAGTCCGTGACCGATAGTTGCTCCCGGATGGATTTCTATACCCGTCCAGAATCTACCACACTGGGATGCCCAACGGGCAATCCCACGCATTTTTATTTTATAGAAAAAATGGGAAACTCTGTGCCACCAAATTGCGTGAAGCCCCGAGTACAGAAAGAAAATCTCAAAAGAGTTTCTTGCTGCAGGGTCACGTTCGCGGATTGCACGGATGTCCTCTCTCATTCTTTTAAACATAAACTACCTCATATACGTTTACCCAAAATAGGTACATATTTTTCACGGAATTTTTCAAACTGTCCGTTTTCTATTGCTTCTCTTATCTTCTCGGTTAAGTTGTTGTAAAAATATAAATTATGCATTACAGCAAGCCTCATACCAAGCATTTCCCCTGCTTTTAAAAGGTGCCTTATATACGCTCTTGAGTGGTTACGACACACAGGGCAATCACACTCAGGGTCAATGGGAAGAGTATCTGTCATATACTTCTGATTTATAATATTTATTATGCCACTCCAGGTAAAGAGATGTCCGTGACGGGCATTTCGCGAGGGCATAACGCAGTCAAAAAAGTCAATACCACGAGCTACTGCCTCAATAATATTAACAGGCGTTCCCACACCCATTAAGTATCGGGGTTTGTCCTCTGGTGCGTGAGGGAGTGTAACATCCAAAACGTGATACATTTCCTCTGCAGTTTCCCCAACGGCAAGACCGCCTATTGCATAGCCTGGCAAATCAAGCTTTGCGATTTTTTTCATATTCTCAACTCTCAAATCGTCATAGATTGCGCCCTGATTTATACCAAAGAGCATCTGTTCACGATTAATCGAGTTTTTGTTTAGTCGTGCAAGCTCATCTTTGCAGCGCTCAAGCCAGCGTTCAGTTCTTGCTACGCTTTCTGCCATATATTTTTTATCGGACTTTGAGTCTGCACACTCGTCAAATGCCATAGCAATGGTTGAAGCTAAATTTGACTGGATCTGCATACTTTCCTCAGGTCCCATAAATATCTTTCTTCCGTCAATGTGAGAAGAAAAGTAAACGCCCTCCTCCTTAATTTTGCGGATTGAAGAAAGAGAAAACACCTGAAAGCCGCCACTGTCAGTTAAAATCGGCTTATCCCAGTTCATAAACTTGTGAAGCCCGCCCATTTTGGCTACTACTTCATCGCCGGGACGAAGGTGTAAGTGATAGGTGTTACAAAGCTCCACCTGACACTTTAAATCCTGTAAATCAAGCGACGAAACGCCGCCCTTTATAGCGGCTGCTGTTCCCACGTTCATAAAAACGGGTGTCTGTATTGTGCCGTGAGGGGTAATGAACTCTCCACGACGTGCTTTTCCTTCCTGTTTTAAGACCTTAAACATAGTCATCTCCTGAATTTACACATCCCTATACCTACTTATAATACAACATATACAGTATAGCATATAAAGCACGCCTTTTCAAGAGAAAACATAAAAAAATAAGGCGGTAAATACCGCCTTAGATTATTCTGCAAATACTTCTGTTAAAAGTTCAAACAATTCGTAGTTTTTAGCCGTTTCAATTTTCCAGTTGTTGCCCACTTTGGTTACTAAGATGTCAATATCCTTTGTAACACGCTCTGTTATCTGCAGGTACTGGTTATAAGCGTCTGCCATTACTGCAATGCTTGTGTCACTCTGCTCAATTTCGTTTAAATCAAAATATGAGGGGTGCTTTGTAACATAGTTGTCAACCTTGCCCTGAACGTACGCATTTACTGCTTCTTCGTTTACATCAGCGTGCTTTATTGTAACATTGAACTTGACTGTGGTTTTGTCAACCGCCTCTGTTGAATTGATTGTAAATACAAAGGTGTTGCTTAAACCTTTGAACATACTTTCTACTGACTTTTTGTAGTTATCCGTCTGAACGTAACCGTCAGAGATTGTTTCTGTAGAAAACCCTATATCATATTCATTATCGCTGACCAGACATTTCTTCATAGCATCGGTGTTAAAGCCGTTTAACGCTGAGAAGTAAGTCTTTAACAGGCTCTCAGCCTCAGCAGTGCTGTTTGAGCAGCCTGTAAATGTGAGCATTACCGCAACAAGCACAACTATACTCAAAAGTCTTTTAGCAAATTTCATATTAAAAAACTCCATTTCCATCACATACTATTATATATTATAAACGTAACTGTGAAAAATGTCAAATAGTTTGTTGAAATTTGTCATTTAATTTTAATAAAATGCGAATTGACTTTTATATTTCACTATTGTATAATGTTACTGAATAGTGAAGGAGGTATAAAAAATGAAAACTTTAAACATTTTACTCAATTCTATGAACGACGTAAGAATTTTCGTTAATATAGTTAACAAATACGAATTCGACGTTGATTTAACCTCAGGCAGATACGTAGTTGACGCAAAGTCAATCTTAGGTATCTACAGTCTTGACCTCAGCAAAGCTATTGCGGTCAATATTCACGCAGACGATGAAACTGCAGAAAAATTCATCGATGAAATCAAGGAATTCATCCAGTAATTTCAAAGAAAACGGCGAGCACACACGTGCTCGCCTTTATTTTTATTCTAAATAATTGTTAGGGTCTGTATATTTTCCATTTTTCTTTATTTCTAAGTGAACGTGAGGACTTGTGTCACTTTCCGCTGCCGCACCTGCTCCTACTGTGCCTATTTTGTCGCCGCGCATTAGAGTATCCCCTATTTTGACACTCAGGCTATCAAGGTTAAATATTGTCGATACATACCCGTTGCCGTGGTCTATGGTAACGCTGTTTTGGTAAAGGGCGTTTTTTGCAGCAGACACCACCTTGCCGTCAGCAGGCGAAACCACCGCATCTCCTACATTTGCCGCAATATCTATACCGTTGTGAGTCTGCCACACGCCTGTGGTTTCGTTCTTTACAGGCTTTGAGTCGGAATACTGGTTTGTAATTTTTCCCGATACAGGCAGCTTTATTTTTAGCTCCTCCTGAGTAAAAAGCCCCACCGCTTCTGCTTCTTCACTCTCGGGAACCTGCAGAATTTCAGGCGGTTCTGTGGGCACTACCTCGGGCAGGGGTTCCATAACCTCCTGCTCTATCTCCGCTATCTGTATAGGTTCAATTTCCGTTACCTGTATTTGCTCCACCTCTTGTTTCTCAGGAGTTCTCAGGGCAAAAGATAAAATAAAAGCACAAAGCACCGCGCCCAACACAGTTGCCACTATGTATGAGCGTGAAAATAAGTTTTTTGTACCTTTTTGTTTGGTTTTTACATAAGCTTTTTTCATTGTATCACACCTCTTTAGTGGTATTATGTGTAATTTTTAAGAGTTTAATACATAAATTAAACCGAGGTGAAACTATGAATTCTTTACTTATCACAAAAAACAAGCCTTATACATACGATATATTTCTTTCGGATTTGTCACGTCTTTTGATTAAATTTCCTTTTTTAAAAAAGGAAACAATAGGATACTCTGTATTGGGAAAGCCCCTATACGCACTAAAGTTAGGGGAAGGTCGGAAAAAAATTATAATTACAGCCGCCCACCACGCTAAGGAATGGATAACGTCAGCTCTTGTAATGTGCTTGATTAACACGTTGTGCCTTGAGGGCAACACTCCTGATAAGACCTTTTATTTTGTTCCTATGGTAAATCCCGACGGCGTCAATCTTTGTATCAGGGGATTATCGCAAGACCTTCCTATCTATGTAAGAAACCGCCTTATTACAATAAGCGGCAGCGAGGATTTTGTGGGGAAATGGCAGGCAAATATCCGTGGTATTGACCTAAACCACAACTACGACGCCTCTTTTTCAAAAGGCAAGGCGATTCAGCTCAAAGAAGGAATTTTTGCACCTGCACCCACCAAATATTCGGGAGAATATCCCGAAAGTGAGCCTGAAACCAAGGCTATAGTCTGCTTTACAAAAAAAATTTCTCCCCAAATGGTCATAGCCTACCATTCACAGGGAGAGGAAATATTCTATAAATATCAGGGAAAATGTGCACCAAACGCTGAAAAAATTGCAAAAAAACTTGCCGCAGCATCAGGGTATAATCTTATTTTGGCAGAGGGTCTTACCGACTGTACAGGCTACAAGGACTGGGTAATTGAAAAGTTCAATATTCCTGCATTTACCATTGAGGTGGGAAAAGGCGAAAACCCGCTACCCATATCTCAGCTTGAAAAAATTTATAATGACAATTTAAAGCTTATAAATGCAATTTAAAAAGGCTCACGATTGTGAGCCTTTTTTGCGAAAAAATATAAAGTATATTACTGCTGATATTATTGCTGCAAGTACAATTCCGCCTAAAATATCGCTGGGGAAATGTACATAAAGATACATCCTCGAAAAAGCAATAAGTATAGCTAACGGAATTGCCACATAGCCAAAGCGTTTGTCAATCATTGTCAGAATGAACGCCGCAATAAAAGACGAAAGCGTATGCCCTGAGGGAAAAGAAAAGTCCGTAGGTGCTGTAATTAAAAGCTCTATTCCCTCAACCAAGTCAAAGGGGCGTGTTCTTGCAATTAACGGCTTTAATGTCAGGTTACCAAGCAGGAGTCCTGCCAATAATCCAAGGGCAAGCGCCACTCCGCCCTTTCGGTATTTTGGAATAGCCAGAAAAACAATCGCTGCAATTATCCATACAAGACCGCCGTTTCCGAGGGCAGTTATTTTGGGCATCAAAAAATCAAAAAAGGGATTTTTTATATATTCTTTTATAAAGTCTAAAATCAAAAAGTCAATGTTCATAATTAAAATACCAAAAACGCTGCAACACCGTAGGTAATGATTGACACAACAATCGCCGCACCTACAACACCAAAGAATATGGCAGGCAGAGCTGTTTTAAGCCTTAAATCCATCATAGCGGCAACCAAAGCTCCTGTCCACGCACCTGTGCCTGGCAAGGGAATTGCAACTAAAATAAACAACCCCCAAAAACCGTAGCGAGTTACTTTATCCCTGTGTTTGTTTGCTTTTTCCTCCATTTTGTCAACGATGCGTGCAAAGGTTTTATTTACCTTACGCATCCATTTGAAAATTTGCCTTATAAATAATATTATAAAAGGAACAGGCAACATATTACCAATAATTGATACCAAAATGGAAATCCACAAGGGCAGCCCCACTCCCACACCAATGGGAATAGCACCTCTTAACTCCACCACGGGCACCATAGCCCACAAAAGCGTTAGTAATATTTTACCTATAAAACTGTTTTGTAAAAAGTTCATTTTTTTCTCCTTGAGTTTCTTCTGTTAAATTTTATTATCTTGTTTTAATCTCCTTTATGCAATCGACTTTTATCATATATTTTGCACATAAATTTCTTTTAACAAATTTCAAAGTCTGTTGTACTATATCATAATACTTACCTTAAATAATTTATTATTGTTTATTAATTATATGATGCCACCTAAATTTTAATGAACTGACAACTATCATCGTCATAAACTGGATTTCATCTTCATCACAAGAATATATTTCTTTAGTTGAAACTCTTAATCCAAGTTACTAAAGAATTGTGATATATATTTTCCAAGACATCTTTTTTCATCTGCTCTGTAACAGGACCATTACGTTTCATTCTATCCAATATTGCTTCTTGAAGCTCTTCAACTGTCATTTCTTCATATGTTTTATTACATTTAATTTCATTGTCTTTTTCTATTTTAACAGATGTTTCTGCATTAATAGGTTCTGTGATCTCAACTGCTGTTTGAGTAGTTTCTATCCCCACAGACTTTTCAACAATCTTAACTTCAATTGGCTGAACCTGTCTATCTGCCTGACGCACCGGCAACCAAATCTCTCCGGAATTTGCTTTTACGGTTACAAATATAAATCCATCTTTCACGGATGCTCTTTCTCCAAAAATTCCGCCTACATATTCTCCCTCGTTTTGAACAGGTATGTTCATCATAAAATCATTATCAGCGTTATTCACCGTCACAAGTACAGATTGTCCATTATAATTTCTTGAAAAAGCATATTGACCGTTTGTTAAAAGGAGTTCTTTATAGTCTCCATAAGATAATGCTTTTGTTTCAGTTCGTATTTTTCCTAGCCTGGAAATTAAATTAGTCAAGTCGTTATTTTGAGTAGCATCAATATATTGTTCGTAGAAAAGTGCCGGTCTCAAAGAATCATCAGAACCTTGTTGTTTTCGTCCTTCAATTCCAAATTCCGAACCGTAATAAACAGACGGAACACCGGGCAAAGTATACATCAGTATATGAACTGGTACAAAATGACTTTTTTTATTCAGCTTTGTATAAATTCGTTCAACATCGTGATTGTCAACAAAATTGTATAATTTAAGCCCGTCCGGTCTGTTCCCTCCCATTTCATACAAACGTTTCACAGTGTGTGCTATTTCGAAATAGTTATGGTCATTATGACCGGAATATAGCGCTTTGTGCAAATGATAATTTGTAACAGAGTGTAATGTTTCGCCATTTACCCAACGAATATAATCTCCGTGTATAACTTCACCCATAAGCCAGAAATCAGGTTTTATTTCATTTGTTACCTGACGCATCATCTTCATATAACTAAAATCCAACACATCTGCAGCATCAAGTCTTATTCCGTCAATATCAAATTCATTAACCCAAAAACAAATTACATCGCAGATATACTCCCTGACCTCATTATTGTGCTGATTAAGTTTGGCAAGTAAATCGTACCCGCCCCAATTGTCATAAGAAAATCCATCGTTATATTCGTTGTTACCATAGAAATTTACATTGCAGTACCAAGCTTTGTATCTTGAATTTTCTCTATGTGTCCTGATATCCTTAAAAGCAAAGAAATCTCGGCCTGTATGATTAAATACACCGTCTAAAACAACCCGTATACCCTGTTTGTGACATTCTGACACAAATGCTGCCAAATCTTCATTTGTACCAAGTCTTGTGTCAAGTTTTTTGTAATCTGTTGTTTCATAGCCATGCCCCACTGATTCAAAAAGAGGACCAACATAGATGGCATTACAACCAAGTTTTTTAATTTGGGAAATAAAAGGGATTAAGGTGTTTAATCTATGCTCTGGTTCACCATAAATATTTTGCTTTGGTGCTCCTGTCATCCCCAATGGATATATATGATAAAATACCGCTTCATCATACCATGCCATACGTATTCCTCCATTTTATATATTTTCGACAACATTCGACACTCCACTAGACTCGTGTCAAGTCAGGCGAACAGTGAATAATAGGACCTACTATTTATTCACCGAATTTCCCTTAAACAATTTTCATCAGAACCCGCAGGAATGTTAGATTTTCCTGCCCGATATGTAAATATCAAAATCGGCAAACTAATATTTTAAATTGTATGAACTTGACACAAACCTAAACTCTATATTCAGAGCAAGTTTTTATCTCTTTTTCTTTTTTGTATTTTTGAATATAATTCATATCACTATTTTTAATTGCATCAAATAATCTTTGATACTCCACTTCTTTTTCTTCCCACCATCTTTTATTCCACTTATCTTTGTTTTCTATATAGTACTCCAAAATTTGTTTTGCTTTATCATAATTTTCTTCTGATAAATAGAAACCAATTTCTCTGGTATCAAAATCTTTTGTACCCGCCTTAACCAAACTATCATTTTCTAACATAAACTTATGTGCATTTTTTATGTCTTTTGCTCTTTCAAAATATGGAATTAATACTTCATTCAAAACATTTTTACATATTTCAATTGCTTCTTGATATGAAATGCTCTTATGATTATAAACAGTCATACCATTTACAACATTCCTATCAAAGTTTTCACCAATCCACTGCTTTGTTCCGTCAATAATTTGATGTATTTCAGATCCTTCTTTAGTTTTATCATTATCGCCAAAAATCGAGTTCAATGTAAAACGAATTGTAAATTTACCATGTAAACATAATAGACAGAATTGCTGAACTACTCCATCCGCTGTAATCCTATAAAAAAATCTACCATATTTTTTAAACCCAAGGGGTTTTACAATTTTTTTAATTTCTTTACCTGCAGTAGCGAAAAATACAAAAGATAACATTATACTGCTCCTTTCGTTATTGTTCGACACTATTCTTACTCGTGTCACTTACCATTTTTATCCTTAACAGTATTAATTGAAGATATTAACATTCTGCGAATTTGTCCACAATTATTTAGTATTGATTTATACTGTTCGTCACAAAGATACCCTGTTCTGTTAAGAAGTTCTAACCAATATTCTGATTCATAACATTCTTTCAACGCTATCTGCATTTTAGCAATAAAATCTGCAGTACCATGTGCATATTTTGATTCATGAATATTCGCACCAATCGATGTCCCTGAACGCATAAGCTGATTTGTTAAAACACTTTCTCTTTTTGTTTCCTTAATAGCTTTGCACATATTTATAATTTCAACTGCAAAATCTTTTGCTTTGTCAAGCATTATACTTTCTGCCATCTTATCACATCCTATTAATTTATTTCAGCTAAATTTTGAACTAAAGTTCAAAGCTAAATTATCTCATTTCACTCGATAGCTAAATAACTCCTTTGGAGTAGCTAAATTAAATCCGCCATATAGCTGACCGCAAGGTCAATTTAGCTACAAAGCAATTTAGCTGAACTTGTTCAATTTAGCTCGCGGTAGCGAATTTAGCTGCGTTGCCTTGCAACGCTCGTGTCAAGTCAGGACTAAAATTACTTTCCAAAGGCTTCCCTCAAGGTGAAGGCTTTTTTATCCCTTTCGATTTCATTCTATCATATACAAATTTTTAATTCAATATTTTTTGGAAAAAACCTTGTAATGTGCGGCACTTTATTATAAAATATTAATATTAAGATAAAAGGAGAGTGCCTATGAAAGCGATAACTGCAGACGCGATGCGACATCTTGAAGATAAAGCGATAAATGAATATAAAATTCCCTCTATCGTACTTATGGAAAATGCTGCATGTGGCTTTGTTACAGCACTCAATTCCGAATACGGAAAAACTGCAGGCAAAAAAATCTGTGTACTTTGCGGCAAAGGCAATAACGCAGGCGACGGTTATGCAATAGCACGGCTTCTTACTTTCGGCGGTGCTGAAGTTTTTGTTTTGCCTGTTTTTGACACTGACCTTTTGTCGGGCGCCGCAAAGATAAATGCTGATGCTTTAAAAAATATGGACGTTACATTCATTAAAGATTTAAATGATGAATATGATATAATAATCGATGCCATCTTTGGCACAGGCTTTCGCGGCGAAGTAAATACTCCCGTAAAGGAAATTATACAAAAAATTAACCAAAGCAATGCCTATGTAGCTTCGGTTGACGTGCCAAGCGGCGTTTCCCTCTCAGGGGATACCGACGACTGCTCTATACGTTGTGACTTGTGCGTAACATTCGGGTATGCCAAGCTTTATCAGTTTACGGGAGCAGCACAAGGCTCATTTAAAAAGCTTATGGTTGCACCCATTTCAATACCTGAGCCCGATGAGTTCTCCTATCTTATCACTAAGGATACTTTTTCCTTATTTCCACATAGGGAACCTATTTCCCATAAGGGAACATTCGGTAAAGTTTTAGCATACGTTGGCTCATACGGTATGGCAGGAGCAGCCATACTTTCAGGCGGAGCAATCTTAAAAAGCGGTGCAGGAATGGCGACACTTGCCGTACCTGATGACATTATACCCACCATCGCTCACGAGTTTCCCTCTGTTATGACATATCCTGTAGGAGAAAACACCCTTCAAGGCTTGACGAAGAAAACACAGGGTATGGACTCAGTTTTAATAGGCTGCGGACTGGGAACTAAAGACATTACAAAGTCAGCAGTTGCAGCACTTATTGACTGTAACAAGCCTACAGTAATTGACGCTGACGGACTGAATATCCTATCAGAAAATGTAGATTTGATAAAGGACAAAAATGTTGTACTTACTCCCCATATAGCAGAGTTTTCACGACTTTGCGGAGTTGGTATTGATAATATAAAGAAAAACCCTGTAGAGCACCTCAGGGATTTTTGCACCCACTACGGAGTGTGTGTTGTACTAAAAGATGCGGTTACCATAATATGTGACAAAAACGGTCATCTTGCCATTTGCCACGCTCCCAATTCAGGCATGGCAACAGCAGGCTCAGGAGATGTTTTGGCAGGTATTATTACGTCAATGCTGGCACAGGGCTTATCGCCCTTTGACGCAGCCATCTGCGGTGTATATGCTCATACTGCAGCAGGCGCTATGGCAAAAGAGGAATTTGGCGAGGCAGGTATGGCCTCTGTTGATATATTAAACTTCATATCCAAGGCATTTATGTCGCCCGTTGACATTACGCCTCACATAAAGGAGTTGTAAATTAAAAAGTGTGTAAGAAGCTATCTTTAATCTTTCTTACACTAATGATTAGTCTGTCAGTTTGCGGTTGCAGCGGCTTTACTGACAGGGATATGGACATTTACGAAAAAATTCATAAAACTTACAACAAGTTAGAGAGCTACACGGCTGACCTTGATTTGACGGTTTTTTCAAACAAAACCGAAAACCGCTATTTCGTCAGCCAAAAAACACAAGACCCTGACAAATTTTATGTAAGAGTTACCGACGAAAAAGGGACATTTTCCGTTACTACAGTAACAAACGACACCATCACAAAGATTTCTGCCGACGGCTCGGAGTATGCTATGACAGTACCCTGCGAGGACTATCTTAATTTACTTTTTGTAAATACTTTTCTGCGTGCCTACTTTGCCTCGGAGAAAACCTCACTATCTGTAGATAAATCCCTTGCAAAAAGCAACAAAACCCTTATGGAGGTTGCAATTGAAAACGAGGAATTAAATTTGTCTAAGGTTGCACTTTCCTTTGACAACAAAACCCTCGCCCCCGATACAGTAACGGTTTACAACCGGGAGGGCAAGGCAGTAACTAAAGGAAAATATGAGAATTTTAAGTTTAATGATAAAATAGATGAAACGGTTTTTTCTACCGATTAATCCTACAAAGGAGAAGCTTATGGAAAACTACAAATCACGTGCCTGGGCAGAGATCAGCTTAGACGCCATCGCACACAATTTACAAAGCATTAAAAAACTGGTTGGCAGCACCACAAAAATACTGTGCGTAGTTAAGGCTAATGCCTACGGACACGGTTTTTTTGAAACGGCAAAAACAATGACTGAAAACGGCGCCGATATGCTGGGCGTTGCCACATTTGAAGAAGCAAAGCAGCTGCGCTTATCAGGCTTTATGCAGCCGATTTTAGTTTTGGGCAGCGTACATACTACACTTGCTTCTGACATGGTAAGGTACAACATTTCTGCCACAATTACAGACAGCTTGCTTGCCCGCACAATGTCAAAGGCTGCAATTCAGCAGAATAAACAGGCTCGTTTCCACATAAAATTAGACACAGGTATGTCACGACTTGGTTTTTCCTGTGATGAAGAAGGAATTAAAAAAATCGAGGAAATCTGCGCTCTGCCCAATGTGAGCCTTGAGGGACTTTTTTCACATCTTTCATGTGCTGACGAACAGGATCGGGCAATGTCAGATACCCAGTTTAAAAAATTTATGTATGTTAAAAACACGCTGGAAAAAGAAAACATAACCTTTTTGTATAAACACATCTGCAACAGCGCAGGCATCATAGAATACCCTGAGTACCATCTTGATATGGTGCGCCCCGGTATCATAATTTACGGTTTATATCCTGACGAAAACATAAGCCGCGACAAGCTTGACCTTATACCAGCTATGACAGTAAAGGCACGTATTACAAGAATCGAAGAAATTCCTGAGAATACCCCTGTCAGCTACGGCGCTACCTATAAAACAACAAAAAAAACAAAGCTTGCCACAGTTTCTATCGGCTATGCCGACGGATATATAAGGTGTCTTTCGGGCACGGCTGTTATGAGCGTAGGCGGTGTAAAAGTTCCCGTTGTGGGAAGAATTTGTATGGACCAATGTATGATAGATGTTTCCTCTGTCAATAATATTAACGTCGGCGACGAAGTTATAGTATTTGGAAACGGAGGAGATAACTCACCTACATTAGAAAATCTGGCAAAGAACGCAGGTACCGTGCCTCACGAAATATTATCCCTGACAGGAAACAGAACCCCACGAGTTTTTATAAAAGACAAAGAAATCATAGACGTACTTACCTATTTATAATTGTTAATATTTGTTCGTTGACGAATGTTACGAACTAATGTATAATAATCTTAGGCACAAAGCCTACGACACTAAAAAATCTCACGCAAGGGTATATACCCTCAGCAGAACGAAAATGAATGGGGGCGCAACGATTTGTCTCAACTAAAAAAAGTTCTGATAACTGTTCCCGATTCACTCTTAGAAGCAGTAGATAACGCTGCCAAGGGGGATAACGTAAACCGCAGCGAATTTGTGCGGGAGGCTATGAAAATGTACCTTCGAGAAAAGAAAAAACGGACAAATTCCGAGCAAATGAAAAAGGGTTATCAGGAAATGGCAGAGTTAAATCTTAACATTGCCGAAACGTATTTTGCAGCAGAGGAGGAGGCGTTCTCTTCCTATGAGGAAAAACTTGCGGAGTGTGAATAAGTGTGGTTGTAAAAAGAGGAGATATTTTTTACGCTGATTTAAGTCCTGTAATAGGCTCCGAGCAAGGCGGCACAAGACCTGTTTTGGTCGTACAAAACGACGTGGGAAACAAGTTTTCCCCAACGGTTATTATTGCTGCCATAACTTCTCAGATTAACAAAGCAAAGCTGCCTACTCATATCGAAATCAAAGCGCACGATGTAGGACTCTTAAAGGATTCTGTTATTCTTTTAGAGCAGGTGCGTACCATTGATAAGAAAAGATTAAGAGAAAAAATCGGCAGACTCGACGACGAGCAGCTGGCTTGCGTCGACGAGGCTTGGGGAGTCAGCTTCGGTATTACAGAATAAATCATATAGGGGGGAAAACAAAAGCGGAAGGCGTAGCCTTCTTCTTTTTTAGTTAAAAGATAATAGATAAAAGTGAAAAGAAATAGAAAGAACTCGGCACGTGCCGAGTTCTTCTTT
Source organism: Congzhengia sp. (assembly GCA_045545755.1). Classification (GTDB taxonomy): domain Bacteria; phylum Bacillota; class Clostridia; order UBA1381; family UBA9506; genus Congzhengia. The sequence continues at coordinate 22,624 of JAZQBQ010000064.1, forward strand.
ATTATACTAATTCGAACTTATCCTGAATAGCACGAACGGCGAGATTCTCTAAGCCCTGGTCGATTAAAACTGAAACCTTGATTTCTGATGTAGCAATCATATGGATATTGATGCTTGCATCGTATAACGCTTCAAACATTTTAGCTGCAACGCCAGGGTTTGTAACCATACCTGCGCCAACGATAGAAACCTTTGAAACCTCTGTTGTATAGCTTAAATCGCCGTAACCGATTATGTCCTTATGCTTTTCGATAATGTCAAGTGCTTCCTTTAATTTTCCTTCATTTACAGTAAAGCTGATATCCTTTGTGTTTTCTCTGCCGATTGACTGCAAGATAATATCTACATTGATATTATGCTTTGCCAAAAGCGAGAAAATTCTGAATGCCTTACCGGGTGTATCTTCAATATTGCAAATTGAAATTCTTGCCACGTCATTGTCCTTTGCTATACCTCTTACCATCATTGATTCCACTGTTGTTACCTCCTTAACGATTGTGCCCTCAGCACCAGTAATACTTGAACGAACACAAAGGTTTACATTATATTTTTTAGCTAATTCTACTGAACGGTTGTGCAATACGTTTGCACCTAAGCTTGCAAGCTCTAACATTTCGTCGTATGAAATCTCATCAAGCTTTTTGGCATTGGGCGCGATTCTGGGGTCTGTTGTATATACGCCGTCAACGTCTGTATAGATTTCACACAAATCTGCGTGGCACGCTGCAGCCAATGCTACTGCCGATGTGTCAGAACCGCCACGGCCAAGAGTTGTCATATCGTCATACTTGTTAATGCCCTGGAAGCCTGTAACAATAACAATATTTTTCTTATCAAGCTCTGCATTAATTCTGTCTGTGTTGATTTTTTTAATTCTGCCGTTTGAGTAGGTAGAGTTTGTTGTGATACCTGCCTGCCAGCCTGTTAAAGAAATCGCAGGATAACCCATCTCCGCTATTGTCATAGCTAAGAGTGATGCTGAAATCTGCTCGCCTGTTGTGAGGAGCATATCCATCTCTCTCTTTGAAGGATTACTGCTGATTTCCTGCGCCTTTTCGATTAAGTCGTCGGTTGTATCACCCTGTGCACTGACTACTACTATTACGTTGTTACCTGCTTTATAGGTATTTGTGATAATACCTGCAACACGACGCAGACATTCTGCGTCCTTTACGGATGAACCACCGAATTTCTGTACTACTAAACCCACTATATATACCTCCTTGGTGCTGATTATTCAATTATTTTTGCACCTTCATTATCAATATCTAAAAGTTTTACGCTCCATGAGGGGAACGCTTTGTCTGTGTACTCACGAATATCCTCTAAGAAGCTCTCAGCATCGTCCGCCTCAATGATGGATGCAAGTGTCGGACCTGAGCCGCTGATAAACGTACCCAAAGCACCATATGATTTAAGCTTATTGTAAAGCTTCTGGTAGCCGTCAATAAAAATCTTTCTGTATGGCTCGTGAACCCTGTCATCTATCGCACACAAAAGATTTTCATAGTTACCAGAAACCAAAGATGCAACCATTAAGGCTGTATGAGAAATGTTAAACGCCACATCCCGCTTGGGATAGTACCCGGGCAGCGTGTTTCGCGCTTTTTGTGTGGTTACGGCATAGTCGGGAATCAGAACAAGACATTTTAAATCTCCTTCTATTTTGTGCGAGTAATAAAAGACCTCATCTTTATCAAAAACAGAAACAGTAAAGCCGCCAAGGTATGCCGCACACACATTGTCTGAGTGTCCTTCGATTTTTGTTGCCATGGTCATAATTTCTCTTGAAGAAAATTTCTTGCCCGACAGCTCATTGGCAGCAACCAAGCCACCAACAATACAAGCAGAGCTTGAGCCAAGTCCTCGTGTTACAGGAACTTCACTTGTCAGCGTAAGCTTTAAGCCTTTTGGGGTGTATCCCGCTTTTTCAAACAAGTATTTCATCGCCTTGTAAACAAGATTCTTCTCATCAGTAGGCAAAAACTCTTTTGTTTCTGTATCCTTTATTTCAATGATAAGTCCCTGTTCTGTTTCTTCTACCTCTATGTAGTTGTAAATAGTAAGTGCCAAGCCCAAAGAGTCAAACCCGGGTCCCATATTTGCAGAGCTGCCGGGAACTCGTACTTTTATCTTAGCCATATCCTTTTACCTCTATGCAAGAATACGGATGAAAGAGCATCTGTCCTTGGCAATTGCCAAGAAGTCACTTTCTTTCATTTCGTCAGTCACAAATATAAATTCGCTTTCAACTGAGCCTACCTCAGAACCGCCAACCTCTGCAAAGAGATTTTTGTCCGTTGTGCGTACAAAGTACTTGTACGCAGCATTCATAGGCTCTGCCATAATATTGTCCTCTGCCTCGTCCCAGATAACCCACTTATTTACATACAGGTGTTTAGCACCGTCGATAACGTCAGCAACTACCGCACTGGCAGTAGGAAGTTTGCCCGCACCGCGACCATAGAACATTACTTCCCCCAAGGAGTCGCCGCTAAGCATAATGGCATTAAATAC
>JAZQBQ010000065.1:0-2394 GCA_045545755.1 Congzhengia sp.
GGCGACACAGAGGCAAACTTAAAGGCAGCAGCTGAGGGCGAAAACTTTGAGTGGACAGATATGTACGACAGAATGGCAAAAGAAGCAGATGAAGAAGGCTTCCACGAGCTTGCAGAACAGTTCAGAGGTGTAGCTGCAGTAGAGAAGGCTCACGAAGACAGATACCGCGCACTCTTAAATAACGTTGAAACAAAGAAAGTATTCGAAAAAGCGGGCGTAGTCATTTGGGAATGCCGCAACTGCGGACATCTTGCAATCGGCGAAAAGGCGCCTGAAATTTGTCCTGTATGCGCACATCCTCAGGCACATTTTGAGGTACACGCAGAAAATTATTAAATGCTGAGGGAATGTTAAAAAAGTCCAGAACGCAAAAGGCAAGATTTTTTGAGAACCATAATGAATAATGTAGGGAATACCGCATTTGCGGTATTCCCTATTATTTATGCCTTTTGCTATAAACAAACTTCACCTCTCGCTGTACTTATGTACAGCTTCGGGTACCTCCTGCGGGTTCAGTTTATTCATTCTGAACATTTTTACCTATTCACGTTGATTGTGTTTTGAAATGTTTTTGAATAATCTGTAACGATGGTTGAAATTTTGCGACATCTTTGATACAATAGAATTAAAGGTGATTGAAAATGAAAAAGAACGAAATAGCAAAGAAAATATTAGAAAATATCGAGCCGCTTTTTGAAGAAAAAGTAGGGCAGTACGAAGAGCTTATGGCGTACTTTAAGTGCGCTATGATGGAGATAGAAACAAAATTCCGCGTACTTAACGAAGAGTTTTCCCTCCAGTATGACAGAAACCCCATAAGTGCAATCAAAAGCAGACTAAAGTCCTTTAAAAGCATCAGGGATAAGCTTGTCAAAAATGATTTTCCACTGAGTGTTGCATCGGTGGAGGAAAACTTAAATGACGTGGCAGGCGTAAGAGTCATTTGCTCATTTGAGCGTGATGTGTATCTTTTGGCAGAAGCGCTTCTCAGTCAGGATGACATAGAGCTTATTGCCAAAAAGGATTACATAGCGAACCCCAAGGAAAACGGATACCGCAGCCTTCACTTGATAGTAGCAGTTCCCATTTACCTTGTAAACGAGAAACGCACAATGAAAGTAGAAATCCAGCTTCGTACCATTGCAATGGACTCTTGGGCGACGTTGGAGCATCAGCTTCGTTATAAGAAAAACATTGAGTACACAGAAGAGATGGCAGAAGAACTTTATCTCTGTTCAAAGCTCAGCGCAGAGTTAGACCACAAAATGGACAACTTAAGAAAATTGGTAAATGTGTAAAAAAAGTTGTTGACATTGACGCACCACAATGCTATAATGTATGTTAGCCGCGTGCGTGAGGTTATAAATGGAAATGAGAAAATTTCCTACCGAAACGGCAGCGAGCAAGGATGGAGGAGGTGCGATTATGTACGCAATTATCAAAACAGGCGGAAAGCAGTACAAGGTTTCCGAAGGTGACGTTATCTACGTTGAAAAGCTCGGCGTAGCTGATGACGAAACTGTTACATTCAACGAAGTATTAGCAGTTGGCGAAGGCGATTCATTAAAAGTAGGTGCTCCTACAGTTGAAGGCGCAACAGTTACAGCTAAAGCTTTAGTTGGCGAAGGTAAGGCGAAGAAGGTTATTGTATTCAAGTACAAGCCCAAGAAGGGTTATTCTAAGAAGCAGGGCCACAGACAGCCTTTCACAAAAGTTGTTATCGAAAAGATAAACGCATAATTATGACTAAGATTTGCGTTTATAAAAAAGGTAATCACATTGTAAAGTATACAGTTGAGGGGCACACAGGGTATGCAGAAATTGGTTCTGATATCGTATGTGCAGCAGTATCAACTATTGCAACCCACACATTAAACGGTCTTACAGATGTTGTTAAAATTCCTGTAGGGTACGAGGTAGATGACGCTTACTTCGAGTGTATTGTTCCCGATAATTTATCGGAAGAGGAACGTAAGCAGTCAGATATTTTACTTGATACAATGTATTTAACCTTTAAAGATTTAGAAGAACAATACAAAGAATATATAACCATTATTGATATGGAGGTGTAGTTATGCTTAAGATTAACATTCAGCTCTTCGCTCATAAAAAGGGTGTAGGTAGCACAAAGAACGGACGTGACAGTGAAGCTAAACGTCTTGGTGTTAAAAAAGCAGACGGTCAGAGCGTTCTCGCCGGCAATATTCTTGTTAGACAGAGAGGAACAAAGATTCATCCTGGTACAAACGTTGGTAAAGGCGGCGACGATACATTATTCGCTTTAGTTAACGGCAAAGTTAAATTCGAGAAATTTGGCGCAGGCAAAAAGCGTGTAAGTGTTTACGAGGACGTTACAGCGTAATTTTTTAGCATATTTAGCCCCGAGATTACCTC
>JAZQBQ010000066.1:0-9377 GCA_045545755.1 Congzhengia sp.
TGAAAATATATAACCGGTTTCTTCATGTATGCAAAATCAAAATACACCGACGAATAATCGGTAACAAGAAGTTTTGACTCTTTTAATAAAGTCTGGACATCGTAGTTCGAAAAATCTGCAATTGTTACGTATGGCGATTCAGTCCTAAAGCTATGTATATGCTTCTGTATTTCAAAATGTGGATAAAAGATTAACTGTATACTGTTTTTATGTAAAAATTCCTCGAGTCTTTCATCAAGCAACAACTGTTGCCACTGTTTAAAATACTCAGAAGCTTCTATATTTTCACAGCTCAATATAGTCCTTCTCCACGTTGGCATAACGAGGATTTGATTTTTTATCTGAAAATCATGCAAACTATCGTACCTTGCTAATCCGGTGTAACGCACCACTCCTTCTGGATGACCAAAGGTATCTTTTACATAATTGTACTCAGGTGCTGCTCCGCATACAAACAATCTCACAGAAATCGCATCACCAAAAAGTGCCGGTAACTTGTCTTTGATAATTCCGTGCTGAAGAAAGTAGTATCTTTTACCCAATCCGCACAAGTCGAAAGTACTTTTATTAATATACGGTATTCCGGTACCATAGTGTGAAGAAATCAATTTTTCTCCTGTAGCAATCGCCCAATAACTTTTAATACTTCCATAAGCTACTGCATCTTCTGCCACTTTATGATAATCGGCAGAGTTTTTATCTATAATATAATAAATCTTTTGTTCCGGATGATTTTCTTTCACATATTTATAAAAAAAATATCCGTTATCACGGGCATCTACACCTCGCTCAAATATAACCCAGTGTTTCTTTTTTATGAATTTTCCTAAAAAGCTGAACAAAAATAACCACGGAATAAATTTTATCTGTTTCCAACGAAGTATAATTTTTTTCATAATATGCTCCCTTGCACAGTACTAACTAATGTATCATACTTTATAATTATATCACAAAAAAAGCATTTTTGCAACAGATATTTTGGTTAAAAACAACAAAAACGACCGATTTTCGGTCGTTTTTAAGGTTTATTTTAACATTTCCAAAATTTCTGCCTTTGAGTGGAAGCCTATGGTTCTTGTTTTTTCCTCTCCGTTTTCAAATATAACCAGCGTCGGGATACTCATAACACCGAATTGAACAGCCAATTCCCCTTCTGCGTCAACGTCGATTTTGCCAACCTTTATATCCTGACGTTCTGCCGCAATTTGTTCTATAACAGGTGCTATCATTTTACAGGGACCGCACCATGTTGCCCAGAAGTCTACAAGAACAGGGACATCGCTATTCAATACCTCAGCTTCAAAGTTTTCTTTTGTTATTTTTAAAACACTCATAATTATACCTCCTATGTTGAAATTTGTCGAATTATTTGTTATAATTATTTTATCATATTTTCGTTATTTTTTCAAGGGGGTGCAAAAAATATACAGCATCAAAAGCAAGATTTTGCATCTTTTCTTTCCTGACACTTGCATTGTGTGCCAAAAGGCTACCCAACAAAATCGCTATGCCTGCAGAAAGTGCGAGGATAAAATTGACTTTATCAGTCCCGTGTTTAAGTGCAGGACATGTCTTTCCCCTATGCCTGTGTCAAACAGCAAAATGTGCGGTTGGTGTCTACGCCACAAGCCATGCTATTCAAGGCTTATTTCCTGCACACTTTATAAAGGCGGAATAAGGTCCACGATGCAGGCATACAAGTTTCGCAACAGGCCCGATTTGCACATCGGATTTTCCAAGCTTGCCTGCGAGATTTTAGAACGTGATGGCGTATTTTTTGATGCGGTAATCTGTATGCCCATTCACAAAAACAAGCTGTCAGAGCGCGGCTACAATCAATCGGCGCTAATCGCAAAGAAAATTGCAGAATACTTTGATGTACCCTTTTACGAGGATTTGCTCATTAAAATAAAAGAAACCAAAACCCAGTCAGAATTAAAGTATGCTGAACGCAGTAAAAATGTAAAAGGTGCATTCAGCGTAAATAAGCCAGAGCGCATCAATTTACGCACAGTTTTATTGGTGGATGATATATTTACAACGGGGTTTACTATGAGAGAGGCGGCTAAGATGTGTGCGCCTCATACTGATGAAATTATTGCTTTTACTATTGCAAGAGGGACCCTATAAAACTAAAAGCGTACCGAAATCGGTACGCTTTTAGTTTATTGTTCCATATGTCTGCCTAAAAAGGTTGCTGCTGATTGCGCCAGCTTTTCTTCGATTTCACTCATTTTCGGTTGCTGCTCATTTGAAAAAAACACTACCGAACCGATGGTGTCGCCCTCAGCAATTATAGGCGCTACCACACCTGCTGAGTACTTTTCGCTACCTTCAATAACAGGAACGTTTTTCTTTTCGCCTCTTGAAATGAAAGTAGTCTTTTCTTCTATAAGGCGTTCCATATCGGAACTGATTTTTTTGTCTGAAAGCTCTCGCTTTGGCACGCCAGATACTGCAATCACATTATCCATATCGGTAATACAAATTGGGTAACCACTGGTTTTTGCCAACGTTTCTGCGTAATCTCCTGCAAAATCTCCAAGTTCTCCCACAGGAGAATATTTTTTGAATATTACTTCTCCGTCTTTACCTGTATAAATCTCTAAGGGTGCACCTTCCCTGATACGCAAAGTCCTGCGGATTTCTTTGGGAATAACTACTCTCCCCAAATCGTCTATTCTTCTTACAATTCCTGTTGCTTTCATTGAAACAAATTACTCCTTTTTTTGAGTTTACAAAAATAGTATTAGCAATCAAGGAATTTTTATGTAAGGAAAAAGGTGGGAAAGCTGAAAAGGTTCAGCTACTGCCTTTTTTTAAATATAAAATACTTTCTTATCCTGCGACTCCGCATACACTGCGGTGTAATATGAGCCGCCTGAGGTCTTTCTGACGTATGCAATTACGCAGTCAGCATCGTCTACCATTCGGCGGTTTCTGTCCCTCATACATTCAGGATAATGAAAGGGCGCTAAAACCCTTACCTTGTCGGCCTTTGATAAAATGTAGTCATAGATTTTTTTATTATCATCACTCCATCTGTCGGACTGGCCCTTGTGAGGAACATAAATATGAAGTTGTATCTTGGGATATTTGTTCTTTAGTCCAAGGACAGTCAGGGCAGATAAGGTGTCAAAACCTAAAGCGCCGCCGTTTATAAAAACGGCGACACCTTCATTGATCAATTGTTCAATTTTGTCGGTCAGAACGGGAATTATCTGCTCACGCACAGAACCATCAATGTTTCTGTGGCCAGTAAAGCAGCAAGAATTCATTGTTATTCCTCTTCTTCTACAAACTCGATTTCAATTTTTTTGCTGCAGTTGGGACAGACTAAGCTTTCGTCGTTAATCATATCCTCGTCAAAATATACCTTTTCGCCGCAGCCGTCACATTCTACCTCATAGAATTCCATATCTTCGTCATCATCGTAGTACTCGTCGTCGTAATCGCCGTCACAACCGTCACAGCCATCGCAATCACAGCAATCGTCTTCGTCGTCGAAGATTTCGTCAAGGTCATCATAAACCGCATCTAAATCTTCACAAACTTCGTCAAGACATTCTTCAACATCGTCGAGTCTTTCTGAGTTTTCTGCAACTTCTTCATCAATCTCGTCGATTGTGATTGCCATTTCATCTAAAACTTCGATGATTTTTATTAATAATTTGCCTTCGTCTTTTGTTTCGTCAATTTTTAAGCCGTCTGCTAAACCTCGCAAGTAAGCAGCCTTTTCTGAAAGATATGCCATAGTAGTTTCTCCTTTCAAAAATGAAAATTATACTCTTTCCATATATTCGCCTGTTCTTGTATCAACACGAATTTTTTCGCCCTGGTCGATAAAGAGAGGAACGTTGATCTGAGCGCCTGTTTCTAAGATAGCGGGCTTTGTAGCACCTGTTGATGTATCACCTTTAAAACCGGGCTCTGTTTCTGTAACTGTAAGTTCAACAAATGTGGGGGGTTCGATACCGAACACACTGCCCTTATATGAAAGAACTGTTACATTCATATTTTCTGTAACGAACTTTAATGCATCACCTAACTGGTCTGCACCTAAAGGCATCATATCAAATGTTTCGTTGTCCATAAAGTAGTAAAGGTCTCCATCACTGTAAGAATATGCCATGTTCTTTCTTTCAATGTGAGCTTTAGGCATTTTTTCTGTGGGACGGAATGTTTTTTCTACAACGCCGCCTGTGATTACGTTCTTTAACTTTGTGCGAACGAACGCAGCACCCTTACCGGGCTTTACATGCTGGAACTCCACAATCTGATATACGTTACCTTCAAATTCGAATGTAACGCCGTTTCTAAAATCTCCTGCTGAAATCATATATTAACCTCCAAAAATAAATATTCATAAGTATCGACACTATTATTTTAAATGATAATGGCAGAAATTGCAAGTGATTTTTAAAGTTTTTTCCATTTTTTTCGTTTTTTATACCCCTTAACATTTATCTTGACTAAATCTTTAAAATTTTATATAATTATTTTGTGATTATTTTAAATGCGAAAGGTGCGGTTTTATGAAAACAGCTTATGAAATGACTATCGCAGGGTGTAAGCGAGCACTTCCCTTGTGTCCTGTTAACGAAAATTTATATATAGGAGCATTTGTAATGTTCGGCGATGTGGAAATCACAGTTGCAGCAGCAAAAGCGCTACTCGAAAAAGCTCCCGAATTTGATGTGTTGATTTCTGCTGAAGCCAAGGGTATTCCTCTTGTTTACGAAATGGCACGTCAGGCAAAATCAGAAAGATACGTTGTGGCAAGAAAAGCCTCCAAGCTTTACATGAGAAACGTCGTTTCCGTTAAGGTAAACTCAATCACTACAGACCACGAACAGATGCTCTGTCTTGATTTTGAAGATGCAGCTTATATGAGAGGAAAGCGTGTTTTAATCGTTGATGACGTTATTTCAACCGGCGAATCATTAAGAGCGCTTGAGCATTTAGTAAATGAAGTCGGCGGTATCATCTGCGGCAAAATGGCAGTTTTAGCTGAAGGCGAAGCTGCAGACCGCGACGATATTATTTTCTTGGAAAAACTTCCACTTTTTGATAAAGACGGAAACATAATAGGCTAACTAAAAAGCGGCTCGTAATGAGCCGCTTTTTTATTGTCCAAATCCTTCTTCTATCAATTTTAAACTTAGGTTAATAACCGCCTCAATATCATTTTTATCCGCCATTTCAGAAGGAGAATGTATATAGCGTGTAGGAACTGATATTGCCCCTGTGGCTACTCCTGCACCACTCAGGTGGATTGCGCCTGCGTCTGTTCCGCCAAATTCTAACACCTCTGTCTGGTAAGGTATATCATACTTTTTGCAGGTGTCTATCATAAGCTGTTTGATGTAGGGGTGGCAAAGGATTGAGTTGTCCTTTATTTTAACCGCAGCACCGCCACCTAATTTTACCGCCATTTTGCGCTTTCCCAATGTGTCGCCAGTACTGGTTACATCAAGTGCTACTGCATAGTCGGGATTAATCGCCGTTGCTGCTGCTTTGGCCCCTCTTAGCCCTAACTCCTCACTTGCCGCAAACAGGAAGTACAGGTCGTTTTTGGGATTTTTGATTTCTTTTATTGTTTTAATTAAGCAGTAGCAACCTACTCTGTCGTCTATGGCCTTAGATACTACTTTGTCGCCTAAATCTATAAATTCGCCGCAGAAAGCTGCTGCATCGCCTATTGATACTTTACTTTCTGCTTCTTCCTTTTCCTTTGCACCAATATCAATGTAAAGGTCTGAAAGCTTTAAATTTTTCATAATATCGTCACGGCTTGCATCAACCGACACCACGCCTACTGTGCCGTTTAAAAACTTAACTCTTGCATGTAGCGCATTATATGGGGAAACTCCGCCTAAATTTGCAAAGCGGATATAGCCATTATCTTCAATAAAGGTTGCCAAAACGCCTATTTCATCGGTGTGAGCGTCGAATAAAACACGAGCTCCATCGCCCTTAATATGTGCAATAAGGTTACCTAAATTATCACGATAAATTTCGTCAACATAATCTTTTATCTCATTTTCTACAAAATCACAAATCGCAGTCTCATTGCCTGAAGGTGCTGTAATTTGTGTAAGTTTTTTCAGTAATTCCATCAGAGTTTTACCTCCTGTAAATATTTTTGCACCAACGCTTTTTGTGCTTCAAAGTCCGCCTTACTTATAACAGACGAGGGAGAATGAATGTATTTGACCGCAACAGACATTGTTATGGTTTTAATGCCGCCGCAGGACAGATGTATTGCTCCTGCGTCGTTGCCGCCTGACACAGTTTTTTTGAACTGATAAGGGATATTGTGTTTTTTTGCTACACGCTCTACGTCTTTTAAAATTTCCTTGCTGTAGTAGGTACGCATATCAGCAAAAAGCAACACTACACCGCCGCCGCAGACTGTGGAATAGTCTTTTTCCTCTACTCCAAAGGTATCGTTGCAGGCGGTGGTTTCTAAAACGATGGCAAAGTCGGGATTTACTCTTTTTGCCGCAACAGTTGCTCCTCTTAGTCCTGTTTCCTCCTGAGCAGTAAAAACAAGGTACAAATCAAAGTCATATCGCTTATCTGCAAGCTCAATCAGGGCAGCACAGCCTAGTCTGTCATCTAAAGCCTTTGCCTTGATTAGATCGTTACCAAACTCCACGTACTCGCTGTCAAATGTGGCATAATCCCCTAATGACACTTTCTTTTCTGCTTCTTTTTTATCCTTGGCACCGATGTCGATATACAATTCCTCTATCTCCATACCCTTGCCACGCTCGCCCTTTTTCTGCAGATGTATTGCTTTAGCACCGATTACACCGTGGATTGCGTTATTGCCTACTAAGACTTTTTTTGACACCAAAACTGATGTATCAATACCGCCTAAGGTATCAAACTTTAAAAAGCCGTCTTCTGTTATTTTTGTGATAAAGAGCGCCACCTCGTCCATATGGGCACAGACCATTACTTTTTTGGCGTTACTCTTACCACATCTGTTTACGGCGATTAAATTGCCGATGTTGTCCCGATAAATTTCGTCGCATTTGTCTTTTATTTTTTCAAATATAAATTCACGGACCGGAGCTTCATACCCCGGAACTCCCCGTAAATCCGTCAGTTCTTTAAGGTACATAAGGTAAACTCCTCCGTATCTAAATTCATTAGTGTATGGGCAATGAGTTTCGCCGTTGCCTCTACATCCTTCATCGACAATGTTTCAACAGTTGTGTGCATATAGCGTAAAGGTATAGATAGCAAAAGTGTAGCAGCACCCAAGCGTGTTGTCTGCACTACCCACGCATCTGTTCCCGTGTGTCCGCTCTCTGCTTCAACTGAATATTTAATCTTATTTTCATCAGCAACATTCTTTGCTATTTCAAACATTCTTCTGTCGATATTCGGCCCACAGGTAATTACTGTTCCTGTGCCTAATTTGAATGTGGTAGCAGAACCGCTATCAGGCGTAGTGCCATGGCATACATCTACAACTATCGCACAAACAGGGTCCGTACCGTATGCACCCGTCACAGCTCCACGAAGTCCAACTTCCTCCTGAACAGCGCATAAAACAGCTAAATTAAAGGGAAGTTTTTTGCCCTTTAATTCTTCTAATGCCATAATCAAAGCGATAACGCCTGCTCTGTCATCAAGATATTTTCCTGAGAGCTTTTTGTCAAGGAGTTTTACTGCTTCCGTCTTAAAATAAATCATATCACCGGGAGTAACTAACTCCGCCACCTCGTCGTGCGCCAACCCTACATCTACTGCCATATCTTCAATCTTTGCACCTGCATTTTTCTCATCTGCTGCCATTAAGTGTGGTGCACGCGCCGCTATCACGCCGTAGAGCTCACGCTTACCGCAGACAATTACCTCTGCAGCAGGCAAAATTCTTGGGTCTACGCCGCCGATAGTTACAAATGTTATATAGCCACGCTCATCAATATCCTTTACCATTAGTCCAATACCGTCGGTGTGCGCCTCTATCATCACTGTGGGAGCGCTTTTGTCCTCTGCATAGATGTAGCCTATCACATTGCCCGAAATGTCTTTATTTACTTGGTCACAATATTTTGAAAGAAGCTTCTCTATCACAGGAGTAACGGTGTATTCAAAGCCAGAAATACCTCCTGCATTTGATAACTCTATCAGGTTTTTTATCATAGTTTATTTACCAATTCCTTAAAAAGGTTTCCTCTTTCTTCAAAATTATTGAACATATCGAAGCTCGTGCTGGCAGAAGAAAGCAGCACCACCTCCCCTGACGCTGCGCTTTCTCTTGCTTTAGCTACTGCTTCCTCATAAGTATTTACAAAAAATGTAGGAACAATTTTTCCTGTCTTTTTTACTGCTGAATCAATTACTTTTGATGTTGCACCGATAAGTATCAAAGTCTTTACGTGGTTTGCTATGGGTTCGCCTATTTCGTCATAGGGTATTCCCTTATCCTTGCCGCCTGCAATCAAAACAACGGGCTCAGAAAATACGTTAAGTGTATTTATTGTACGATTGGGAGATGAATCAATTGAACTGTTGTAATATCTTACACCGCCAATTGTTCTTACCAGCTCTATTCTGTGGGGAACACCGCCGAACTCACGCGCTACCTTGTTTATTATGTCTTTATCAACAAGGTCATATACAGCAGCAATTGCGGTCATATAATTTTCTACGTTGTGAGCGCCCGGGATTTTTATATCATTTATATTTAATATTTCCTCGTCGCCGCAGCAAATCATATCTCCCCTTAAATGAACAAGGGCATCGACTTTGGATGAAAAACTTCTCAACTCACCACGAGCTTCCTCGCCGATTTTCTTTGCCTCTTCATTGCCTGCATTTGTTACTAAAATATCGCCCTCTTTTTGGTGCAGCATAATGTTTTTCTTAGCGTCAATATATTCCTGATAGTCTGTATGCCAGTCTAAATGGTTTGGAGTGATATTTGTAATTACTGCGATGTGAGGACTTTTTTTCATAGTGTGCAGTTGAAAGCTCGAAAGCTCTAAAACCGCATAATCATCCTCGCTCATTTCCTCTGCTTTAGTCATCAAAGGAGTACCGATATTGCCGCCTAGATGTGCAGTAAAACCAGCTTCCTTTAACATTGTGTAAATCAGTGTCGTAGTGGTTGTTTTGCCGTCACTGCCGGTTACGGCAATGAGTTTAGCCGGACATATTTCAAAGAACACTTCCATTTCAGAGGTAATAATACTTCCCTGCTCTTTTGCCGCAATGATTGCAGGGTTATCGTATCTCATACCCGGGGTTTTAAATATTATATCCCCTGATAAAGCATCAAGATAGCTTTCGCCCAAAACCAGCTTTACTCCCATTGCCTTTAATTCTTTGGCAATGTCTCCTAGCTGTTCTTCTGT
>JAZQBQ010000067.1:0-11011 GCA_045545755.1 Congzhengia sp.
ATTTGCTCTTTTGTTACAGAATTATCATCTACTGTTGAAGGATTATTTTCTATTGATTCCTCCAGCGACTTTATGTACTCTTCAGGAGTAATATCTGAAATTTCAATTACTGTTACTGACCAAGATCCAACCCTGAGATAAGTTTGCACCACCTTTTCAAGCGGCACATTAGTACCTGTTGATATACTTTTAGCCTGGTACATATCCATAGGATTTGTCATTCCTTGAGACTCACAATACTTTATTTCCGCATCGGTTATACCGCTTCTTTCTTTATGGCGCTTACGTGTATTTTCCCGTTTTTCAACGATTTTCTCAACTGCATCAGCAATCATGTCATCCGTTTTATCCGTTTTTCTAACAACATCCTTGTTAAGTATTACCCTAAGTCTTGCCTCATATTCTTCGACAGACATCTCCCCACGAGCAAACTCTGTAGCCAAATCAGACTTTTCTTTATCGACAGCCATTCTTTCTTTTTGTACATCCTCTATAGTTCGTCCTGCTTTGCATTCCTTCCATGCATAATCCCAGTCAATTTTCGATGTATTTCCCCTATTTACAAAATTATTTATTTGTGATCGTGTCCATCCTCTATCTTCCATTTCATCAAAAATATAATGAGGAATAGAATTTAGAGTTTGTTGGTGCATTTTTTCGCCGATCATATAATTTTCGTATCTTTCTTCTGATACACCATAATATTCACGAACCTTTTTCCAGTCCTTTAATTCGTCATATTTTTGGAGTATAAGCCCCTTAACATTTTCTTCAGATAAATATAGTACAGCATTCAAATTCAACATATCTTCTTCTGTATATCCCTGTTTTATCATTCTACCCTCATAAGAATCATCTCGATACCTTGCCGTCACGGACAATGGCATAACAGATGTAGTAAATATAGCCACAAGTAAAAATACAATTATCTTCTTCATCGTCATATTCCTCCTGTCTATGTGCCTTTATGATTGACAAAGAATCAAACAAATCTCTTTAGAATTATAATCTCATATATGCAATATAATTTTCCTTTTTATTTTAACATAACCCAAAGAATTATTCAAGGGTTTTTGATATAAATGTATCAATTACATTACAAATGCTACGAAATTGTTAAAAAAGTTTTAAAAACTATTGACAAAATATCGATGTATGTGTATAATGGTCAACGAAGAATAAAAGTGAACTTATGTGTTTTTTGCATTTTTCGCTAAAATTCGGAGGTTTTAAATGAATAAGATTACTAAGGTAATCTGTGCTGCTGGTTTAGCATTTGCTTTACTTTTAGGTTCAACAGTTTCTACATTTTCTGTTACATATCCTTGCACAGGTTATTCTACAGGGTCAAACGTAAATCTTCGTA
Organism: Congzhengia sp.; assembly: GCA_045545755.1. Classification (GTDB taxonomy): domain Bacteria; phylum Bacillota; class Clostridia; order UBA1381; family UBA9506; genus Congzhengia. The sequence goes on from JAZQBQ010000067.1 coordinate 1,367, forward strand.
ACGGCCCTTCTACCGATTACTACTCATACGGCACTATCCACTATGGCGATGCCTTGAAAGTTCTCGGCGAAGAAAATGGTTGGTATAAGGTTGTTTATCCCTTATGCGACGACGGTTTTGCGTTTATTTCAGGCGACTACGTAAGTATGACGGCTCCTGCACCCAGAAATACAGTTGATGTTTCTTACGGTGCAACCTATAACGCATCAGCAGGTCAGCGTGTAGTGCAGATTGCAGAGCAGTTTTTAGGTCTTCCCTATGTCTATGGCGGCTCTACTCCTGCAGGCTTTGACTGCTCAGGCTTTACATCTTATGTTTTTAAACAGTTAGGTTACAGCCTGTATCGTTCATCATATCAGCAGATTAATAACGGCGTTCCCGTTAGCAAAAGCGAGCTTCAGCCCGGCGATTTGCTCCTCTTTAAGAAACAGGGCGCTTCTCGTATCCACCACGTAGGTATTTATGTTGGGGACGGTATGATGATTCACTCGCCCCAGACAGGCGATGTTATTAAGTACGCAAGCATCGTTTCAGGTTACTACAACAACTGCTACTATGCAGCCAGAAGAATTGTACAATAGGGCGCTTTAGAAAAAGGCGCAGACCATCAAAAACATATTTTTATATTGTTTAAAGATTTGAAAGAACTCAGCACTTGCTGAGTTCTTTTGATTTATTGTCTTTGATATATGAACAAACCTCACCTCTCGAAGTATCTGTATACATCTTCGGGTTCGGTTTGTACATTCTGCATCCTTTTTCTTCGAGCGCTAATTTTTTGTACTTTTTTCGAAAAAACTCTTTATTTTTCCTGTAAAATGGTGTATAATGTTAAAGTTAGTAGATTCATGCTTATAATACAGGGGAATTGAACCCCGCATGCTTAAAGGAGAACTGTATGACCAGAAAAGAAGCAAGAGAAAATTGTTTTAAACTCCTATTTGAATACGAGGTGCAAAAAATCACAGCAGAAGAAGCTCTAGAGTTATTCTACGAGCTTACTGAAGATGTAAAAGGTCAGACCGATTACATTGACAACACTGTAAAAACCGCTATCGAAAACATAGAAAAAATCGATGCAGTCATCGAAGAATACTCAAAAGGCTGGAAGATTTCACGTCTTGCAAAAGTCACATTGGCGGTGCTTCGTGTGGCCGTCTGCGAGCTTTTGTATATGGACGACATCGCTGACAGTATTGCTATTAATGAAGCAGTTGAAATCGCTAAAAAATACGGCGATGAAAAAAGCCCCAAATTTGTAAACGGCGTGTTATCCTCTGTGTACAAATCGAAAGAACAGTAAGTTATGAACAAAGAAATTCTCACAGTTTCAGTTTCTCAGCTTAACAACTACATAAAGCGGGTAATTGACGCAAACTCCTACCTTGCAGATATCAAGGTCTGTGGCGAACTTTCAAACTTTAAGCTTCACTCGTCAGGTCACATTTACGCAAGTTTAAAAGACGAAGGCGGGGTTATTAAGCTTGTTATGTTCAGGTCCTGTGCTCAATATCTTAAGTTTCGTCCCGAGGACGGTATGAAGGTAATTGTACGTGGAAGGATTTCTGTTTATGAGCAGGGCGGCATTTACCAGATGTATGCAGAAAGTATTGAGCCTGACGGCGAGGGCTCACTCTACGCTGCCTTTGAAAAGCTAAAAGCAAAGCTTCAAGATAAAGGTATGTTTGATGACATACACAAAAAACCTATTCCCCGCTACCCCGCACGTATCGGTGTGGTTACGGCTCAGGGCGGTGCTGCTTTGCAGGATATCTTAAATATTGCACGTCGTCGGTATCCTATTGCTGAGATTGTGTTGTTTCCTGTCAGCGTACAGGGAGTGTCTGCTGCAGGAGAAATTGCTGCGGCAATAAATTATCTCAACAAATATAACGCCTGCGACGTGATGATCGTTGGTCGTGGTGGTGGTTCTATTGAGGACTTGTGGGCATTTAACGAAGAAATTGTGGCAAACGCAATATTTTCTTCAAGCATCCCGATAGTATCTGCTGTTGGTCACGAAACTGACTTTACCATTGCAGACTTTGTGGCAGATTTACGTGCTCCTACTCCGTCTGCCGCTGCAGAATTGGTTTGCCCATCAGCACAGGAGCTGCAGGACTATTTAAAAGGAATGAAATCAAGGCTTACTGCCTTGTTGAAAAGTAATCTGGAATTTAAGAAAGTGAAACTCGAAAAACTTTCAAATTCCTACGCATTTACAAGATTTCCTGATGCTTTAAACGCACGCAGGCAAAAAGTTGACATTCTCTTGAATGACGCAGGCGTTGCATTTAAGGAAATTATAACCGCAAAAAGATCTCAGCTTGTAAAAGCCGCAGCAAAACTTGATGCATTGAGTCCTTTAAAGGTACTGACCAGAGGCTACTCAATCGCAGAAGACGCATCAGGAAAGGTTATAACATCCGTAGCTGACGCAAAGTCTGACACAGAGTTTACACTAAGGCTTTCCGACGGTACTGCCCGAGGCAAGTTTATATAGGAGGATAAACATTTTGAAAATACCAATAAATGTACCAAACATTCTGACTTTTTTCAGATTTTGTTTGATACCTGTCTACATTGTAGCATTTATCACAGGCGAAACAAAAGAACTTGCAGCCTGGATATTTATAACAGCAAGTGCTACCGATGTGTTAGACGGCTATATCGCAAGAAAATACAATATGATAACAAAAGCAGGACAGCTTTTAGACCCTCTGGCGGATAAATTAATGCAGCTCACTGTGGTTATTTCCCTTTTAGTTGCAAAAATCATTCCCTTATGGTTTGTTATTATCTTGGCGGTAAAAGAAATACTGATGATTGTGGGGGGAATTTTTCTCTACTCCAAAAAGACCTTTGTTAAGTCAAACATATTTGGCAAGGTAAACACAGTTATCTTATTTGTTGCAATGATTGTTATACTGTTTGCTCACGCAAGTCAGACGGTTACAGATATTATGCTTGCAATTTCTGCAATCTCAAATTTCTTGGCAATCGGTTCATATATTTACATATATGCGTTAAAGCACGAGCAATACAAGGATTATCTTGAAGAAATGCACAACGGAGGAAAATCAGTATGAATGTTTTAGATATTATTTCAATCGTACTTATTACGGTGGGTGCTATAATCAATTTTTTAGTACCACCTGTTATTAAGAAAAAGTCAGGCGACAGCGAGGAAGCACAAAAGGTTATTTACCTTGTTAAATCCTTTGGTCTTATTCTCGTTATTATCGGCTGTATCATATTCTTTTGGTTAGGAGGAAAATTCGGTGTCTGAGCAGATAAACAAAACTTATAATCCTAAAGAGGTGGAAGATAGACTCTACACCCGTTGGGTTGAAAACGGTTACTTTACACCCAAGGCAGATAGCACAAAAGAGCCCTTTACTATCGTTATCCCGCCCCCGAACGTAACAGGTCAGCTCCATATGGGTCACGCACTTGATGAAACCTTGCAGGATATTTTAATAAGATACAAGCGTATGGCAGGCTTTAACGCCCTTTGGGTACCCGGCACAGACCACGCAGGTATCGCAACTCAGGTAAAGGTTGAAGAAGTATTAAGAAAAGAAGAGGGCTTATCACGATATGACTTAGGTCGTGAAAAGTTTGTTGAGCGCGTTTGGGACTGGAAAAAGCTCTACGGCTCAAGAATTATTAATCAGTTAAAGAAATTAGGTAGCTCATGCGACTGGACAAGGGAGCGTTTCACAATGGACGAAACGTTATCTAAGGCAGTTCGTGAGGTATTCGTTTCGTTATATGAAAAAGAACTTATCTATCAGGGTAACAGAATTATCAACTGGTGTCCTAAGTGTATCACAGCATTATCCGACGCTGAAGTTGAGTATGCTGAACAGGCAGGTCATTTCTGGCACATCAAGTATCCCATCAAGGATTCTGACGGTTACGTTGAAATTGCTACAACAAGACCTGAAACAATGCTTGGCGATACTGCAGTTGCCGTTCATCCTGATGATGAAAGATACAAGGATTTAGTGGGTAAAATGCTCATACTCCCCTTGGTTGGACGTGAAATTCCCGTTGTTGCTGACGAGTACGTTGACAAGGAATTCGGTACAGGCTGCGTAAAAATCACACCTGCACACGACCCCAACGACTTCGAGGTAGGAAAACGCCATAACTTAGAGGTTATTAAAGTATTAAACGACGATGCTACTGTTAACTCATACGGCGGAAAATACGAAGGTTTAGACCGCTACGAAGCAAGAAAGCAGATGGTAGCAGATTTAGAAGAACAGGGATACTTAGTGGCAGTAAAAGACCATACACATAATGTTGGTCAGTGCTATCGCTGCGGAACAACCGTCGAGCCTATCACATCTAAGCAGTGGTTTGTTAAGATGCAGCCCTTAGCTGAAAAAGCTTTGGAAGTTGTAAAAGACGGAACAGTTAAGTTTGTTCCTGACAGATTCTCAAAAACATACATCAACTGGATGGAAAATGTACACGACTGGTGTATTTCACGTCAGTTGTGGTGGGGACACAGAATCCCTGCTTTCTACTGTGAAGATTGTGGAGAAACCACAGTATCACGAGAAGACATTACAGTTTGTCCCAAGTGTGGCGGCAAAGTAAAGCAGGACGAAGACGTTTTAGACACATGGTTCTCATCAGCTCTGTGGCCTTTCTCAACATTAGGCTGGCCTGAGAAAACCGAAGATTTAGAGTACTTCTACCCCACAAGCGTATTAGTTACAGGTTATGACATCATATTCTTCTGGGTAGCAAGAATGATATTCTCTGCTATGGAGCATATGAATAGAGAACCATTCCGCTATGTACTCATTCACGGTCTTGTTCGTGACGCTCAGGGAAGAAAAATGTCAAAATCCTTAGGCAACGGCGTTGACCCATTAGAGGTTATTGAAGAATTTGGTGCTGACGCACTTAGATTTACATTAGCTACCGGTAACTCACCCGGTAACGATATGCGTTATTCCGTTGAAAAGGTTACTGCAAGCAGAAACTTTGCAAACAAAATCTGGAACGCTTCACGTTTTGTTCAGATGAACTTAAACATTTCTGAATTAAAAGTTCCTGAAAATCTTTGCATTGAGGATAAATGGATATTAACAAAGTATAATAAGTTAGTAGAAGAGGTTACAGAAAACCTCGACAAATTCGAGCTTGGCGTTGCTGTTGCAAAGCTTTATGACTTTATCTGGGACGTATTCTGTGACTGGTACATTGAGCTTGTTAAACCCCGTCTTTATGATGCGGCTGATGCATCAAACGAAACAGCTCAGTATGTGCTTTCATACGTGCTTTCAAACACGTTAAAGCTCTTACATCCCTTTATGCCCTTCATTACAGAAGAAATCTGGTTATCACTCCCTCACGAAGGTGAAAGCATCGTGATTTCTGACTGGCCGAAGGCAGACTCATCACTTGATTTCCCTGTTGAAACAGAACAGATGGAAATGATTATGAACGCAGTTAAGGCTGTAAGAAACAAGAGAGCCGAAATGAACATTCCGCCCTCAAAGAAAGCAAGTATGGTTATTGTAACAGACAAGGCTGACGTATTCAGCTTAGGTACAACATTCTTTGAAAAGCTTGCAAGTGCCGCTTCAGTTGAAGTTTGCGCTGACAAGTCAAGTGTTGACGACAACAGTGTGGCAGTTATTGTTGATGGTGCACAAATCTTTATGCCTATGGGCGAGCTTGTTGACGCCGAAAAGGAAATCGCAAGACTTAATGACGAAAAGAAAAAGCTAATCGGCGAAATCAAGCGTGTTGAGGGTAAGCTCTCAAACGAGGGCTTTGTAGCAAAGGCTCCTGCCCACGTTGTTGAAGAAGAAAAGGCTAAAGGCGAAAAATACAGGCAAATGTTAGAAAAAGTAGAAGAAAGCTTAAAGGCTTTTGGTGCTTAGGAGGTAAAATAATGGCTGAAAATGTAAATAACAACATTCCCGAAGAAAACGAAGGCATTGTTACAATGGTAAACGAAGACGGCGAAAAGCACGATTTTCTCCATCTTGATTCTTTTGAATTAAACGGCGAAACATACGTAGTACTCTTACCCGCAGACGAGGGCGACGAAGATTGCGAAGAGGTTTTAATCTACACATTAAAGGTTGAAGAAGACTCATCCGAAACACTTCTTCCCATTGACGATGAGGCTGAGCTTGATATGGCGTTTGAAGAATTTAAAAATCGTATGAGCGATGAGTACGATTTCGAATAAGTAATTAGTCAGAGAGCGGTCCGAAAAATACTTCGGACCGCTTTTTAGATGCAAAAAGCAAAACTTATGAAATAACTGTTAATGTTTTCTGTTTTTGCTGATTTTAATAGCGAAAAACATTTGACACAGCTATTTTGATGTGTTAATATCAATTATAGTTAATTATAAGAAGGAGTTTTAAATTATGCAGATGAATTTTATCAGAGTAATTCCAACACCTGAAGAAATTCAAGAAAGATATCCGCTTCCTGCTGAATTTATAAAGAAAAAAACAGCTTTTGATGCAGAAATCAAAGACATCTTTTCAGGTAGGTCTGATAAATTTATATTGATAATCGGTCCCTGCTCTGCTGATAATGAGGTGGCTCTTTTAGATTATTGCAAGCGTTTAAGGACCATTCAGGACAAGGTAGCAGATAAAATCTTAATAATCCCCAGAGTATATACAAACAAGCCTAGAACAACAGGCGACGGCTACAAGGGCATGCTACATCAGCCCGACCCCACAAAAAAGGCTGATATGCTCCACGGTATTATTGCAATCAGAAAGGCACATTTAGATGTTATCACCCAAACAGGATTTTTCTGCGCTGACGAAATGCTTTATCCTGAAAACTGGCTGTATCTGTCCGACCTTTTGTCTTACGTTGCAGTTGGCGCACGTTCTGTAGAAAATCAGCAGCACAGACTGGTAGCAAGCGGAATGGATGTTCCCGTTGGTATGAAAAACCCCACCAGCGGCGACTACTCTGTTATGTTAAACTCCATTACAGCAGCTCAGCATCAGCACACATTTATTTACCGTTCCTGGGAGGTCCAGTCATTGGGTAATCCTTACGCTCACGCAATTTTGCGCGGTTATGTGAACAAGCACGGACAGTCGCTCCCCAACTATCATTTTGAAGATTTGATAAGACTTTATCATGATTATAAAAATAAAGGTCTTGAAAATGTTGCTGTTATCATTGATGCTAATCACGCAAACTCAAACAAACAGTATCTCCAGCAGATAAGAATTTGCAAAGAGGCGCTTCACAGTATGCGCCACTCTGATGAAATCAAGAGTATGGTAAAAGGCTTTATGATAGAAAGCTATATTGAAGACGGCGCCCAGAAAATAGAAGACGGCATCTACGGAAAATCCATCACAGACCCATGTCTTGGTTGGAAAAAAACAGAACAATTAATCTTAGACATTGCAGAATTACTGTAATATACAAAAATTTAAAGAAGGAGGATATGTAATGTTAGAAAACAACGATGCTTTAAAGGAAGTGGCGTTACGAATTAGAAACGCACGCGAAGATTTAGGTGTTACAGAAGAAATAATGGCAAAAAACACCGACGTGCATCTGGCTGATTACATCGCTTATGAAAACGGCGAAAAGGATATGGATTTTACATTCATTTACAAATGTGCGAAGTGTTTTAACGTTGACCCCACAGACCTACTTAAAGGTACAAGTCCCAGACTTACAAGTTTTGAAGTTACAAAGCGTGGCGGCGGTTTGCCAATTGCCAGAAAAGCAGGCAACGAATACAAAAACCTTGCTGCTATGTTTAAAAATAAAACAACGGAGCCTTTTCACGTAATAATACCTTATGCAGAAGGCGGCGACGATCACGAAGCTTCATCCCACAAAGGTCAGGAATTTGATATTGTTATTTCCGGTCAGCTGAAAATCACAGTAGGCAACAATACGCAAATTTTAGAGGCGGGCGACACCATATATTACAACAGTACTATCCCCCACAAGTTAGAAGCTTACGGCGGTAAGGACGTTGAAATCTACGCCATGGTTATGAAGGAATCCGAAACTGATGATTTCCGTCAGCAGGAAGAGGAATTTGTAAAAAGAGCGTCACAGATTACCGTTCCCGATGTACATAAAAAGTTTATCGAATGTGTTGAAGACGACAAAGGAGCACTTTTATCTATTGATTTTAAAAATGAAGATAAGTTCAATTTCGCCTTTGACTGCGTAGACGCACTGGCTGAAAAATGTCCTGATAAGGTAGCTATGCTTCATATCTCTGAAAAGAAGGAAGAAAGAACCTTTACCTTTGCAGACCTTAAAAAGTACTCTAACATGACTGCAAACTACTTTGAGTCATTAGGTATCAAAAAGGGCGACAGAGTTATGCTCGTATTAAAGCGTCACTACCAGTTCTGGTTCTCAATGCTTGCACTTCATAAAATCGGTGCAATCGCAATTCCTGCTACAAACTTACTGGTAGAGCACGACTTTGACTACCGTTTCAAAGCGGCAGGTGTGTCTGCAATCGTTTGTACTGCAGACGGCGATGTTTCCCGTCAGGTGGATTTGGCTGAAAAGAACTATGATGAAAGCTTAACCAAAATCATGGCAGGTGGCAGTCGCGCAAGTTGGCACAATTTTGACAAAGAAATCTCACGCTACTCTGATGTTTACGAAAGAACAGAGTCTTCCGCTTGTGGTTCTGATCCGTTACTTATGCTCTTTACATCAGGTACAACAGGTTATCCTAAAATTGCAACACACGACCACAAATACCCCTTAGGTCACTACATCACTGCACGTTACTGGCACAATGTAAACCCCGATGGAATCCACCTCACAATTTCAGATACCGGTTGGGGTAAGGCTCTCTGGGGCAAGCTCTACGGTCAGTGGTTATGCGAGGCTGCAGTCTTTGTATATGACTTTAACAAATTCAAGGCAGAAGACATCCTGCCTATGTTCAAAAAATACAACATCACAACCTTCTGCGCTCCTCCGACAATGTACAGATTCTTTATTAAAGAGGATTTGTCTAAGTACGACTTGTCTACTATTGAATACTCTACAGTTGCAGGCGAAGCTCTAAACCCCGAAGTTTACGAACAGTGGAAAAAAGCAACAGGTTTAAAGCTTATGGAGGGCTTCGGTCAGACTGAAACAACTCTTACTGTTGCAAATCTTTGGGGCATGAATCCCAAGCCCGGTTCAATGGGTAAACCCAGTCCTTTGTATGACGTTGACGTCATCTTAGAGGATGGTACATCTGCAGGTGTTGGCGAAACGGGCGAAATCGTAGTAAAAACCGATAAAAAAGTTCCCTGCGGTTTGTACATGGGGTATTACAGAAACGAAGAAGCAACAAAAGAGTCCTACAATAACAATATCTATCACACAGGCGATCTTGCTTGGCGCGACGAAGACGGATACCTCTGGTATGTAGGACGTTCTGACGACGTTATCAAATCATCAGGCTACCGCATAGGTCCGTTTGAGATCGAAAGCGTAATTATGGAATTACCCTACGTTTTGGAGTGCGCGGTCACAGCAGTACCCGATCCGATCAGAGGTCAGGCGATCAAGGCGTCTATCGTTCTGGTAAAGGGCAAAGAGGGAACTGACGAATTGAAGAAGGGAATTAAGACGGATCGGAGCCATGTCGTT
>JAZQBQ010000068.1:0-2313 GCA_045545755.1 Congzhengia sp.
TATTCCGAGATCACTTCCCGAAGGCTTCAGCGCTAAAATCAAAAAGTCAGACGTTAAGATTTTGCCTATCTTTAAGCTTTTGGCAGAGGTTGGCAACATTCCCGAGCGTGATATGTTCAACACCTTTAATATGGGCGTTGGTATGAGCGTAGTGGTTGCTAAGGAAGACGCAGACAAAGCATTAGAAATTTTAAAGGCCAACGGCGAGGACGCTTACATCGTAGGCGAAGTTGTTAAAGGCTCAGAGGGTGTAATCTTATGGTAAAGGCAAAAATCGCGGTTTTAGTTTCAGGCGGCGGCACAAATCTTCAGGCATTAATCGACGCTCAGAAGTCAGGCATTGTAAAGAGTGGTGAAATTGCTTTGGTAGTTTCAAACGTTGAGACCGCATATGCCCTAACTCGTGCTAAAAACAACAACATTGCCACAGCTTATATTCCATCAAAAGCACCTGACTTTGAAGCACAGCTCACCAAGCTTTTGGAAGATAACGATATAGATATAATTGTTTTAGCTGGCTTTATGAAGATTTTAAGCGGCGACTTTACGGGGCACTTTGAAAACAGAATTATCAATGTTCACCCCTCATTGATTCCGTCTTTTTGCGGCAAAGGCTTCTACGGCTTAAAGGTACACGAAGAAGCACTCCGCTACGGCGTTAAGGTAACAGGCGCTACTGTTCACTTTGTAAATGAAATCCCCGACGGCGGAAACATCATTTTACAAAAGGCAGTTTATATTGAAGAGGGCGACACACCCGAAATCTTGCAAAAGCGTGTAATGGAACAGGCTGAGTGGATTATACTTCCCCAAGCCGCAGAACTTTTATCTCAAAAATATATCAAGGAGTAATATAATGAGCATATATAAAATCGACAGCTTAGCTGACATCTTATCAAGCAACACCTACCCGGGCCGCGGTATCGTTGTGGGAAAAACCCCCGACGGAAAGCGCGCTGCTATCGCCTACTTTATAATGGGCAGAAGCGAAAACTCAAGAAACAGAATTTTTAAAGAGGAGGGCACAGATGTTACAATCTATCCCTATGACGAGAGCAAGGTAGAAGACCCCTCTTTGATTATATACTCCCCCATCAAGGTTTGGGAAAACAAGGTTATCGTTACAAACGGCGACCAGACAGATACGGTTTATGACTTTCTAAAGGTTGGCAAAGCATTTGAAGAAGCGCTCACAACCCGTGAATTTGAGCCGGACGCTCCCAACTTCACGCCTCGAATTTCAGCTATGCTCACATTCGATGATAGCTACACATACAAAATGAGCATTTTAAAGAGTGCAGACGAAAAGGGTTCAGCTTGTAACAGATACACATACTGCTATAATTCTTTAGCAGGCCTCGGTCACTTTATCCACACATACAACTGTGACGGCAACCCTATCCCCACATTTACAGGAGAACCCGAAAGAGTGGCAATCTTAGACGACATTGACGCATTCGCAGATATGATATGGACAAACTTAAATAAAGACAATAAAATTTCTCTCTATGTTCGCTACATCGACTTAGCAACAGGCGAGACAGAAAACAGAATGATAAATGGTAAGGAGATTGGCTGATGAAAGAATTTGAATTAAAATACGGCTGTAACCCCAACCAGAAGCCCTCTAAGATTTTTATGGAGGACGGCAGCGACCTTCCTATCGAAATCTTAAACGGCAGACCAGGTTACATTAACTTTTTAGATGCGTTTAACAGCTGGCAGCTTGTTCGTGATTTAAAAGAAGCACTCGGCATCCCCTGTGCTACATCATTTAAGCACGTATCTCCCACATCAGCAGCCCTGGGTCTTCCTATGAGTGACAAGTTGAAGAAGGCTTGCTTTGTAGACGACATCGAAGGACTTGACGAATCCCCCTTGGCTTTAGCCTACGCTCGTGCCCGTGGCACAGACCGTATGAGCTCATTTGGCGACTGGATAGCACTTTCTGACAAGTGTGACGTTGTAACCGCCAAAATAATCGCACGAGAGGTATCTGACGGAGTTATCGCACCCGATTACGATGATGAAGCTTTGGAAATCTTAAAGGGCAAGAAAAAAGGCGCATACAACGTAATTAAAATCGACGAAGCTTTCGTTCCTTCTCCTATTGAGCGCAAACAGGTTTATGGCATCACGTTTGAACAGGGCAGAAACAATTTCGAGATAAATAAAGAACTGTTAACAGACATCGTTACAGAAAACAAAAACCTACCCGATGAAGCTGTACGAGATTTGATTATTTCCTTAATCACTCTAAAGTACACGCAGTCAAACTCTGTTTGCTTTGCGGTAGACGGTCAGGCAATCGGT
>JAZQBQ010000069.1:0-30530 GCA_045545755.1 Congzhengia sp.
TTTGTTGTATTGTTCAACGAAGCTGAAAGAAAGATTCCTGTTCAGTATGCTAAGCGTGTTGTTGGCAGAAAGACATACGGCGGACAGTCTTCACACATTCCTATGAAGATTATTATGGCAGGTGTAATGCCTATCATCTTCGCTGTATCAATTATGTCTTTCCCCCAGACAATCTCAATGTTTGTCCATGGAAGCAACGCACCTGCAGAGGGTATCTGGGCTACAATATTAAGATGGTTCTCAGAATCACATCCTTTCTATATTGTATGCTACTTCTTATTAATCTTGTTCTTCACATACTTCTATACAGCGATTCAGTTTAATCCCATAGAAGTTGCGAACAACATTAAGAGAAACAACGGTTCTATCCCCGGTATCAGACCCGGCAAGCCTACATCAGACTATATTGCTAAAGTATTGTCAAAGACAACACTCTTAGGTGCTTTCTTCTTGGCAATTATCGCAATATTCCCGCTGGTTATGGCGATTATAATGCCTGCTATGGCTGGTATTTCAATCGGTGGTACATCATTACTCATCGTAGTTGGCGTATCATTAGAAACCGTTAAGAATGTAGAATCACAGATGTTAATGAGACATTATAAAGGATTTCTTGAATAATTCCGGAGGCGAAGAAAGTGAAACTTATCTTATTGGGTGCGCCGGGAGCCGGCAAAGGCACTCAGGCAGCAGAATTAGAAAGGGAATATAACATTCCTGCAATTTCCACCGGACAAATTATCAGAGAATCAATCGCGGCAAAAACGGCTCTCGGCAATGAAGTGAAAACTTACATTGACCGAGGCGAGTTGGTGCCCGACGATATAGTAGTAGAAATGGTTAAGGAAAGAATAAAATCTGATGACTGTGCAAACGGTTACATTTTAGACGGCTTTCCCAGAACTATTTCTCAGGCAGAAATTATGGAAAAACTGCCGATTTTAGTGGATTGTGCGTTAGAGATAGATGTTGACGAGAACATTATTGTTGACAGACTTTCCGGTAGACGTGTATGTGAGAGTTGCGGAGCAACCTATCACATAACAGGCAATCCATCACAAAAAGAGGGCGTATGTGACAAATGTGGCGGCGCTCTTAAAATGAGAGATGATGATGTGCCTGAGGTAATCAGACACAGACTCGAGGTTTATAACGAGCAAACAAAGCCTCTTAAAGATTTTTATGAGGCACGTGGCAAGCTTATTACAGTCAAGGGACTTGATAAGGTGGAAGACACCACAGTTGCAATAATGAAAGCTTTAAGAGATATCGAGGCGTAATTATGATTAAGATAAAATCACTGCAGGAAGTGCAGAAAATGAGAACAGCGGGGCGTATAGTTGCTGAAGTTTTTGAAGTGATTAAGCCTTTAATTGTTCCGGAAATTACAACTCGTGAGCTCGACAAAATTGCAGCAGAGCATATCAAAAAGTCAGGTGCAGGCTGCTCCTTCTACAACTACGGCGGATTTCCCGGACATATATGTATATCGGTTAATGACGAAGTCATACACGGTATCCCGGGTAAGCGCAGACTTGCTGATGGTGATATCGTCAGCGTAGATGTTGGAGCAAGCATTGACGGCTACCACGGCGACGCAGCGAGAACCTTTGCAGTTGGAGAGATTTCTCCTGAAGCGAAGAAACTCATAGACGTTACCGAGGCAAGCTTCTGGCGTGGTATGGAATTTGCCAAACCGGGAATGCGCTTAGGAGATATTTCAGCAAATATCCAAAAGGTAGTAGAAGAAAACGGATTTTCAGTAGTCCGTGACTTCGTAGGCCACGGTATAGGCAGTGCGCTGCACGAAGAACCCGAAGTTCCGAACTTTGGAACAGAGGGCAGAGGACCAAGACTTATCTCTGGTATGACCATTGCAGTAGAGCCGATGGTAAATATAGGTACGTATCAGGTCAACACCCTGTCAGATGATTGGACAGTGGTAACAGCAGACGGTAAGCTTTCGGCACACTATGAGAACACAGTTCTTATTACAAAAGACGGTGTCGAAATACTTACGCAATGCTAAAAATTTTGAGGTGATGTTATTTTGGATTTCCGTGACGGTAATATAGTATTGTCAAAGGCGGGAAGAGATAAGGGTAAATACTTTGTAGTGCTCAGGGTAATCGATGAAAACTTCGTTGAGATTGCCGACGGCGATTTGCGAAAGGTAGACAACCCTAAGAAGAAAAAAATTAAACATCTTGAGAATACTGGAAAAACATCTGAAAGAATCTGCGAAAAGCTGGCAGAGGGCATAAGAGTTACAAACCCTGACCTTTGTCGTGAGCTTGCAGAATATGATAACGTATAGGAGGATTTATATGGCTAAAGACGGAGTAATTGAGTTAGAGGGCGTAGTGTCCGAAGCTCTTCCAAATGCAATGTTTAAGGTAAAGTTTGAAAATGGTCATGAGATTTTAGCCCATATTTCAGGCAAACTCAGAACCAACTATATAAGAATTTTACCCGGTGATAAGGTAACGGTCGAAATGTCGCCCTATGACTTAACCAAAGGGCGTATAACATGGAGAGCTAAATAAAAAGCAAAATTATCGCGAAAGCGAAAATCCCATGAAGGAGGTATTTACAATGAAAGTAAGACCCAGTGTAAAGCCGATGTGTGAAAAATGTAAAATTATTAAGCGCAAGGGTAAAGTAATGGTTATATGTGAAAACCCTAAGCACAAGCAGAAGCAGGGCTGATTTATAGCACATGTTTAATTCTTCGGGAAGCGGCTACGTACTAAAATGTACGATTTTCCCGAAGTAGCTATAGATGAAAAACACTTTTAAAACAGGAGGTGCACAATCGCATGGCAAGAATTTCAGGCGTAGACTTACCCAGAGAAAAAAGAGTTGAAGTAGGCTTGACATACGTTTACGGTATCGGTCTTCCCAGCTCACAGAAAATTCTCGCTGAAGCAGGTATCAATCCCGACACAAGAGTTAAAGACTTAACAGAGGATGACGTACAGAAGCTCAGAGAGATCATCGACAAAGATTACATTGTTGAAGGCGATTTAAGAAGAAATGTTGCTTTAGACATCAAAAGACTTATGGAAATCGGCTGTTACAGAGGCGTAAGACATAGAAAAGGTCTTCCTGTAAGAGGTCAGAGAACCAAGACAAATGCGAGAACAAGAAAAGGTCCCGCAAGAACAATCGCTAACAAGAAGAAATAATAAAGGCTAAAGGCCAAAAGACTATATTCTTCGAAAGGAGGACTATCTAAAAATGGCAAAGGTTGCTAAAAGAAGTACCCGTAGAAAAGTTAAAAAGAATATTGAACGTGGTGCAGTGCATATTCGTTCAACATTTAACAATACAATTGTTACAATTACAGACGTAGCAGGTAATGCAATCAGCTGGGCAAGCGCAGGTGGCTTGGGCTTCAGAGGCTCAAGAAAGAGCACACCTTTTGCAGCACAGATGGCTGCTGAAACAGCTGCTAACGCTGCTAAAGAACACGGTCTTAAAACAGTTGAGGTTTTTGTAAAAGGCCCCGGTGCTGGTCGTGAAGCTGCTATCAGAGCGCTCCAGGCAGCAGGTCTTGAAGTTACAATGATTAAGGATGTAACTCCTATTCCTCACAACGGTTGCAGACCCCCCAAAAGAAGAAGAGTTTGATTTATTGCGGCCACCCCGTAAAAATCAAAATTTGTTACAAACACACGATGCCGATATATTCGGTAAATTTATAAGGAGGTGTACGTTTAGATGGCACGTTATACAGGCGCAGTATGTAGATTTTGCCGTAGAGAAGGCATGAAGCTCTTCTTAAAAGGCGAAAGATGTTATACAGATAAGTGTGCGATAACCCGCAGAAAGAGTGCTCCGGGTATGCACGGTCAGAGCAGAAGAAAGCTGTCTGAATATGGTTTACAGTTAAGAGAAAAGCAGAAGGCAAAGAGATATTACGGCGTATTAGAATCTCAGTTTGCAAAATACTTTGAAATGGCTGAAAAGAAGCAGGGTATTACCGGTGAAAACTTACTCCAGATTATCGAGTCAAGACTTGACAACGTAATCTATAGAGCAGGATTTGCTACATCAAGACCCGAAGCAAGAATTCTTGTAACACATGGTCATTTCCAGGTAAACGGCAAGAGAGTAGACATTCCGTCTTATTTGGTTAAACCCGGTGAAGTTATCACATTACAGGAAAAGAGCCGTTCTTCAGAAAAGTTCAAGGCTGTTGCTGAAATTACAGCAAGCAGAACAGTTCCTGCTTGGTTAGATGTAAACAAGGATGCTTACGAATGTAAGGTTGTTTCACTTGCTAAGCGTGAAGATATTGACCTTGAAATCGAGGAACATCTTATCGTCGAGTTATATTCAAAATAATATTCATATTGTTTTGGATATTACTTGCAATTACCCTTGGCTTTATGTGTTTTATACACATAGAATGCGAATAATAATGAGGGAGGGTTAACTTTATGTTAGAAATAGAAAAGCCAAACGTTGAGTGCGTAGAATTAAGCAGTGACGGCAAATATGGTAAGTTTATCGCAGAGCCGTTAGAGCGTGGCTACGGCACAACACTTGGTAACTCTTTAAGAAGAATGTTGCTTTCATCGCTTCCCGGTGCTGCAGCTGTTTCTGTAAAGATTGACGGTGTTTTACATGAGTTCTCAACAATTCCTGGTGTAAAGGAAGACGTTACAGAAATCATCCTAAACATCAAGCAGATTGCAGTTAAGCTTCATTGTGACACACCCAAAGTTGTGTACATCGAAGCTGAAGGCGAAGGTGTTATCAAAGCAGGCGACATTAAGCTTGATTCAGATATTGAAATCTGCAACCCTGACTTAAAGATTGCAACTTTAAACAAAGATGCAAAGCTTTATATGGAAATTACATTTGCTAAAGGCAGAGGTTACGTTTCAGCAGAAAGAAACAAGCAGTTAAATCAGAACATCATCGGCGTTATTCCCGTTGACTCTATTTACACACCTGTTCACAGAGTTAACTACTCTGTAGAAAACACCAGAGTTGGTCAGATTACTGACTACGACAAGCTTACATTAGAGGTTTGGACAGATGGTTCAATAGATCCCTCAGAAGCAGTAAGCTTGGCAGCAAAAATCATAAACGAGCATTTGATGCAGTTTATTGATTTATCAGAAGAAGCAAAGAATGCTGACATTTTAATTGAAAAAGAAATCGGTCAGAAAGAAAAAGTGCTCGAGATGACAATCGAAGAGTTAGACTTATCAGTTCGTTCTTACAACTGTCTGAAGAGAGCTGGCATCAACACAGTTGAAGACCTGACAAACAGAACAGAAGACGATATGGTTAAGGTTCGTAACTTAGGTCGCAAGTCATTAGATGAAGTTATCGGAAAACTTCACGCACTTGGTCAGTCTTTTGCAAAACGCGAAGACTAAAACTAAAAAATTTTAGGGAGGTTTTAAGATGCCGGGAACAAGAAAATTAGGTCGTCCTACAGACCAGCGTATCGCAATGCTCAGAGGCCTTACAACAGCGCTTTTGGCTAACGGCAAGCTCGTTACAACAGAGGCTAAGGCTAAAGAAGTTAGATGCATCGCTGACAAGATGATCACACTTGGCAAAAAGAACACCTTACATTCAAGAAGACAGGCATTGTCTTACATTACGGATAAAGAGGTTGTTTATAAACTGTTTGAAGAAATCGCTCCTAAATATGCAGACCGTAATGGTGGCTACACAAGAGTATTAAAGATGGGCCCCAGACGCGGTGATGCTGCTGAAATGGCAATTATCGAGTTGGTTTAATCAAACTAAAAAACAGTGGTTTTTATAAAAAACGCATATAAAAAGAGCAAGGCTTTTTAGCCTTGCTCTTTTTAGTTTTTTATGGTAAAATTTAATACAAAGAGTAATAAAAGGTCTAATTGGATATAGATTCAATTACACCGCAAGCAATTTTCACGCCTGAATTTCCTGATGGCTGAGTTGTAAAGTCATCGGGATTGGAGTGGATTATAACAGTTTTTCCAATTATTTCGTCAGCAGAAAAGCGGTTTGTCAAAAATGCTGAAAATCCAAGTCCGTTAGCTCCGAATATAGGCGGCATATCTCCTGCATGGTAGGGATGAGCACAATCAGCAGGATTATAGTGTGTCAGGGCATCTGCAAAAGGGTCGGTATCGTTGCCCGTACAGCTGCTGCCACTGTGAATGTGAACTGCAAATATCGGCTTTTGGCAAACGTCATCGGACGTGGGTAAACCTTGTAGCTGCATAGAAACAAGAACACCTGCTCTTGTTTTGTAAAAATAGACTATGCCGTAAATCAAGGGATAGACACTGCTACCTTTTATCTTTGCAAATGCAAAGGGGCGTTTTCTTATATTTAGTATGGAATTGTTATGCATATAAATCACCCATAAAACTTTTTTATACATAATATGCCTACTTTAAGAAGTTGTGAATTTATTATCAGTGTATATTCCTGATAAATTAAACAATATAAAAAGCAGAAATGGAGAAAATATGAAAAATAATTCTTTTTTACAGATGGTAAAGTTTACGCTGTTTTCAATATCGGCGGGGGTAATTCAGGTTGGCTCATTTACTGTATTTAATGAGTTATTTCACTGGCGTTACTGGCCTGCATACCTTGTGTCGCTGATACTGTCCATTGTGTGGAACTTTACATTCAACAGACGCTATACTTTCAAGTCTGCTGCCAATATTCCTGTTGCAATGACAAAATTGTTTGGCTTTTATGCTGTGTTCACACCACTTTCTACGTGGCTTGGCCACTTGGCAGAGAGTGCCGGGTGCAACGACTACATAATATTGATAGTCACAATGCTTTCAAACTTTGTACTGGAATTTTTATTCTGCAAAATGATAGTTTACAAAAATCAAGAAAATACAAGAATAAAAAAATCAGAGCGTTAGCTCTGATTTTTTTATTTCCATATTTCTTTTAAAAGCTCTACATATTCTGATGTTGGTATTTTGTGTATGTGGTACTTGCCGATTTTGTCAAGCAAGATAACCGAGATGCTGCTGCCTGAGGCTTTTTTGTCAAGGGTAATTCCTGCCAAATCCTCCTGAGAAACCTTTATATCATAAGGCAACTTGAATTTTTTAATCATAGTATCAATCTTTTCGGTTGTGCCTGATTCTGTAATCCCCAGTTTTTCGCCAAGACGGCTAGCAATAATCATACCAAACGCTACTGCCTCGCCGTGGGTGTAGCCTGTGTAGTTGTAGGCTTTTTCCACAATGTGCCCTGCGGTATGACCAAAGTTTAAAATCATACGGAGAGATGTATCGTGCTCGTCTTGCTCCACTACCTGACGCTTGATGTCACAGCAGGTATACACAAGCTTGTCAATTATATCCATCAATCCGTTGCGGTCAGCGGCAGTATCAATTTTATCAAAGAAATCCTTGTCCCAGATGCAACCGTACTTGATAACTTCTGCCAATCCTGAGGCAAACTCGTTGTCGGGAAGAGTTTCCAAAGTGGCTGTGTCTGCTATAACCAGCTTAGGCTGATAGAATGAGCCTACTAAATTTTTACCCCAGGAAACGTCTATTGCGGTTTTGCCGCCAACGGAGCTATCCACCTGTGATAAAAGTGTAGTGGGGATTTGCACAATGTCAATCCCTCTAAGAACTGTTGAGGCAAAAAAGCCCGTTAAATCGCCAATTACACCGCCACCTAAGGCAACAGCCAAGTCCGAACGGGTCATACCGAAGGAAAATGCCTCGTCATATAAATCGCTTAAATAGCTCAGTGACTTTGTGGTTTCGCCTGCAGGTAACACTACAAGCTTGACTTCGGCAAATTCTTTTAATGAACTGCAAACTGTATCAGCATAAAACTCTGCCACGTTTTCGTCTGTTACAACTAAAATTTTAGCAGGGATTTTTCTTGCTTCTTTTATATATTTGGCACAGTTTTTCAAAATATCCTTGCCGATGATAATATCGTATTCGTGATTTTTGATGTCTACTCTTAATTTCATATTGTCGCCACCTGATAGAATAATAAAAACATTTTATCACAAAACCTCCGAAAACACAATATTAACCGCAATTTTATGCATTATATACTTATAACTCCGCTTTCTCTTAATCGTCTTTTACCTTCTGCTACGCAGTCAGCGGCGTGACACAATAACTGAAACGCCAACGAGGGCAAGGTCTGCTCTGTTGCGACAACCTGTATTTGTGCCGAAATTATATTTTCGTCGTTGATTGTGTATCTTATCCATTTTTGTTCTTTTGTCAGTTTATTTAAAATTTCTAAGCAAACAGGTCTTAGCTTGGGAGTGGTTTTTCCTATGATTGCCTCAATACTCGCCTCTGTGCAGTTGTCAGCCATAAACACGGCAAAATCCGTATAAGCCCTATCAGGGCGCTTCATACGCACGGAAATAACATCGGTATCGGCAGAAAAATTCCCGTCAACACGATGGCGAAGTCCGCATTCTTCAAATATTTTTATCAACTTTTCGGTAGAAGCCAGCATATTATCACCGACAATATATTACCATATTTTACAAATGATGTAAATACTAAAAATCCTGTTATAGCACAATTCCGCATAAGTACTATGCAAAAGTGTTTGTTCAGACAGACCTATTATGCTGATTAACACCTTTAGCACCTTTGAAGATAATAATTTTTCTTTACAGTAAAACGCAAATGTGTTAAAATATATTATACTGGGGGTATTATAGTGAAAAAAGTTGCTATATGCACATTAGGTTGCAAAGTTAATACATACGAATCAGAAGCCGTGAAGAAACAGTTTGAAGAACAGGGCTTTGTTTGTGTTGACTTTTCGCAAAAATCTGATGTTTATATCATAAATACTTGCACAGTAACCCATCTTGGCGACAGAAAGTCCCGCCAGATGATAAGACGCACCAAGCAGCTAAACCCCGACAGCACACTGATTGTTATGGGGTGCTATGCCCAGGTTGCGCCTCAGGATATAAAGAAAATCAAAGAGGTAGACATAATCCTTGGAACAGACAAAAAAGCGCAAGTTTATGCTTACTACAACGAGTATTTGAATAACAGACAAAAACTTGACTTAGTAGATGATATATCACAAAAGAACGACTTTGAGGAACTTGAAGTCACAAGCTACGAGGGCAGAACAAGAGCTTTTTTAAAGGTGCAGGACGGATGTAATAATTTTTGCTCGTACTGCATTATTCCCTATGCCAGGGGCAGAATACGCTCAAGAAGCTTAGAAAGTTCAATTCAAGAGGCAAAAAGGCTAACCCAGCACGGATTTACAGAGATTGTGCTTGTTGGCATACACCTTGCCTCATACGGTCGTGACACAGGCGAAAAGTTCATAGATTTACTAAAGGGCTTAAATGATATAGATGGTATCAAGCGCATCAGAATGGGCTCTTTGGAGCCTACGCTTTTTGATGATGAATTTACAAAAGAAATCGCGAAGCTACCAAAAATCTGCAGACATTTTCATTTGTCGCTGCAGAGCGGATGTGATGAAACGTTAAAGCGAATGAACAGAAAGTACACTACTGATGACTACAGAGCGTCGGTAAATCGCATACGAAGCGCCTTTCCTGACGCTGCCATTACCACAGATATTATGGTGGGCTTTCCAGGGGAGACTGATGAGGAATTTGAGCGAAGCCTTAATTTTGCAAAAGAAATTTCCTTTGCAGAGGCGCACGTGTTCAAATATTCTGTACGCCGTGGCACAGTAGCAGAAAAAATGCCGATGCAGATTGACCCGCATATAAAAGAAGAAAGAAGTAAAAAACTAATAGCGGAGACTAACAAAACCCGTGACGAGTTTTTAAATGACCACGTAGGTAAATGCGTGACAGTTCTTTTTGAGCGTGAGCACAAGGGCAAAAAAGGCGTATACGAGGGCAAAACCGACAACTATATCACAGTTGTGGCACAGTCTGACCGCGATGTAAGCGCAGAATTTGCAGAAGTAAAAATCAATGAAATTAAAGGCGAGTTAGCCTATGGTACAATCCTGAGTTAGGAGGGATATAATGAACAAAAAAAGACTGTTCTTAGTAATTGCAGGTGCAATCGTTTTTGCCCTTGTGGTTGGTATTTTATATATGCAGTTTGGATACGCAAGACTTGAAAAAACTGTGTTGGTACAGGGTTATGAAATAAGCGTACCAAAAAAGTGGAGCAGTGATTCTAAGGGTAATCTCTATGACAAAAACGGCAGATTAGCCGGAGAATTTACCCTTGTTAATGAGGATAAGGCAATAGTGGGAAAAGAAATTGCAGACGGTGTAATCAAGTGCGAAACACAGCAAAATTCAAAAAGTGCGTCAGTTTACTACATCAAAAATCTGCCAAATCCCGAACCCTATGCTGCAAGCCTTTTGTTCTATAAAGACGCAGTAAGCGAAAGACTGGCACAAAAAATTTATGAAAGCTTCACTATTCCGCCCATTGGCACAAATCCACCGAAGAAGAATATTACACCTCCTGAACTTTCAGAAATTACAAATGATAAAATCTGTCGTGTAGAATTTGCCGACGGCACAATAACAGTAAAAAATATTAAGCTTATAAATACATTTGCCGACAGACAGAAAGAACTGCAGAGCACAGGTGCAGATATTTTAAGCTACAAGGAAGAGGGCGGAGAATTTCTGCTTAACTTCTGGTATCACATAGAAAGCGATAAGGGCGCAGGATATATGTATACCTATTACAAAAAAGAAGACGGCACATATACCTACGACAACAACCCTCTTACCTTTGAAGCAATAACAAAGGAAATGTCAGAAGAAAAGGGCACGACCTCATATAGACTAACCTCTGGCGGAGTAAATACAACAACAATCCTTGAGATTCCCTTGAACCTTTACCGAGATAATGCAGAGGAATTAATCGCCCTTAAAACAATGAGTGCGACGGAAGCAGAGATACAGAAAATTTTAGACAAAATAAAGACCAAACAGGAGCTTAATTCCCTGACCTTTAAGGTCAGCTCAAATGCGCTGCTCATCACCTATGATGATGAGATAACCCCTCAGCGAAATGCGGCTTATTCCGATGCGGCGGTGCTCTTTGGCTTAGCTTCAAATCTGGATTCTATAACCTTTGTGTATTCTGATGGCACAGAGTACACATTTACCAGAGTCCAGATAGAAAAATCCTTAAATACAAATGTGAATTCTGCGGCAGATAACAAGGAAAATTTTGTGGACTACGCAGAAAAAATAGAACAAAATCAGCAAAACCAGACAACAGACGGCGCAGTTGTGTACTCAGGTACGGTTATGGTGTCGTATAACACAATGGTAACCCACCCCGATACGGGGGAGCGTGTGGCAGTCGGTCCTTATGCTGAGAAAAAAGGATATGGTCAGTACCTTGGCAAGCCCATATACTGTGAAATCAGGCGTATGGGAAGCGGATATATTGCCTCTGCCAGCTGTGGAGGTAACGTTATAGGCTCGTATCCTTTAAACAGCGAAGCTGAGCTGCAAAACGCTATCAATCTGATAAAGGCATATTCATAAGCGCACGGGAGTCCAACCCCGTATGGTTTAAAAATAGAAATTTCCAATATTACTGCAGAAAATTCTGCAAATATACTGTCGCCTTTCGAGGACGACAAATTAAAAGAATTAAAATTTAACAAGTTTAAGGCATACGGAGTTGGATTCCCGTGTGCTTAAGAAGGTGTAAACGTGCAAAAGCAAAAAAGAGTAATCGCAATAAACGATATATCAAGCTTTGGTAAATGCTCGCTGAGTGTTGCCATTTCAATCCTGAGTGCTGCAGGGATTGAAATCTGTGCACTGCCCACAGCGGTATTGTCGGCTCATACAGGCTTTAAAGGATATACCTTTTGCGACCTTACAGATAATATCCTACCTGCGGCAAACCATTGGAAGGAATTAGGGCTTTCTTTTGATGGAATATATTCAGGCTATTTAGGCTCAAAAGAGCAAGTAGAATGTGTAGAAAAGATAATGAAAGATTTCAGCTTTGACATAAAGCTTGTTGACCCTGTAATGGGGGACGACGGAGTTTTGTACGATGGCTTTGACGGCGATTTTCCCAATGAAATGAAAAAGCTTATAAAGTGTGCAGATGTTATCGTTCCCAATGTTACAGAAAGCTGCCTGCTTACTGGGACTCGGTATCGGGAGGAACATTCTAAAGAGTATATTGAAGAACTGATAGATGCGCTAAAAAAAGAGTGCGGCGCCTCAATTGTAATAACAGGCATAAACTCAACAACAGACAAAATATCCACCGCAGTATATGAAAATGAAAAGATTACATACATAGAGAACGACAGACAAGGGGCGATCTATAGCGGTACAGGAGATGTCTTTGCCAGTACCTTTATGGCGGCCTTGATGGAAGGTCTTGATACTGTGTCGGCAGCAAAACTTTCTGCTGATTTTGTAGGGGAGTGCATAGAAATAACAAAAGCAGTATCATCAGAACGCCACTACGGAATAAACTTTGAATTAAATACAAAATCACTTTTGGAAAAAATAAATAAGCTATAAAAAAGCGGCAGATAAAATCTGCCGCGTGAATTTAATATAGCCCCGGAGTGCCGTGTTTGTTACGGTTAATTTTTACCTGCATGAGCAGGTGGGTATCCGCTCGATTGCTTTACAAGTCCACTGGCCATAATGGGTGGCATTTGCGCCACAACCGAAGAAAAGGATTCCCTTATAAAAAGTGTTGGTAAAATAAAAACCGTGAATCACTAACACCCCAGAGATTAAGTTCTGTATCTATTATACCACCGATTGATTATATTATCAATAGTAAATTTTGTATGTAATAAAAACTTGAAAATGTATTGAATTTTATCTTTTGCTGATTATTTGCAGGATATATCCTAAAACTGCACATACAACAGAAGGTACTAAAAATCTCCTGCGAAGAAGTTTGACCATTGTTGAAAAAGGAGCTATTTGTACCAATGGATTTTGCATTAATTCTTTCCATCTAAAATAAAAAACCACGCAAAGAACAGCGAATGCTATAAATAGTATAATTGCTAATGCATAAAGAACGTAAGATAAAACTTTAATTATCTTATTTTTCATAAGTATGATTCCTTATAAACGGTGTTAGCTCTTATTCTTCCCAGTTGTGCCAAACGTTCTGCACGTCGTCATTATCTTCTAACATATCAATTAACTTATTCATAAAGAGTAAGTCTTTTTCGTCAGTTAATGTCACTGTTGTCTGGGGAATCATTTCAACTTCGGCTGATGCAAATGAGTAACCTTTGCCTTCTAAGGCTGATAATACTTCGCTGAATGCGTTGGGGTCGGTCTGAATTTCAAAGCAATCCTCGTTTGCGGAAAAGTCCTCAGCACCGGAGTCTAATGCATCCATCATAACCGTGTCCTCATCTAACTCGCCCTCGGAATTATCAATGATCAAAACGCCTTTTTTGTCAAACATAAAGCTTACGCAGCCGTTCTGACCTAAGTTGCCACCGAATTTATCGAAGTAATGACGAAGGTCGCCTGCAGTTCTGTTTCTGTTGTCTGTCAATGTTTCTACAATAACAGCAACGCCATTAGGACCGTATCCTTCGTATGTGATTTCTTCGTAGTTGTCAGAGCCTAATTCGCCTGATGCCTTTTTGATACATCTGTCAATGTTGTCGTTAGGCATATTGTTTGCTTTAGCCTTTGCGATTACATCGCGAAGCTTTGAGTTTGATTCAGGGTCGGGACCGCCTGCTTTAACTATAACGGTAATTTCTCTGCCTAATTTGGTAAAGATTTTACCTTTTTTAGCATCTGATTTTTCTTTTTTGTGTTTGATGTTTGCCCATTTGGAATGTCCTGACATTTTATTACTTCCTTCCGTTGTATAAAAAATTTTTAATTACATAAAATAACGAAAACTTCTAAAGGAGCATCAATATGGACTATATAAAAGCTTTCGTTGTGGGCGGAGCGCTTTGTGTTATCGCCCAGATATTAATTGACAAATTAAAGTTGACTCCTGCCCGCATACTGGTTATATATGTAGTTGCAGGCACAGCGCTGACTGTACTTGGGCTTTACGAGCCGTTAGTAGAGTTTGCAGGGTGCGGAGCAACCATTCCCTTAACGGGTTTTGGCTACACGCTGGCCAAGGGTGCCCGTGAGGGTATTGCAAAAGACGGTATCTGTGGAATCCTTTCCGGTGGCGTAACGGGTGCCGCTGCAGGAATAACCGCTGCCGTCGTAGCAGGCCTTGTGATGGCGCTGATATTCAAACCAAAAGCCAAAAAATAATCAATATATATTGTATACTGTTTTTTCAAAAATTTCAACCTTTTTGTAAACAAAAATTTGAAAAGGGAATAGAATGTAATATAAACACACATAGCAGGTGAAAATATGGGTGAAATTTTAATCACTTTTGAAAAACAGTCGGCGGCGTTTAACTTAAAAAGAGCCGCAAATCGTGTTGGTATAGGAGTAAAAATTGTGCAGACACCGAAGGAACTGAGTGATATGGGCTGCTCGTATGCTATTTTGGCAAAACGTCGAGATATGTCACAGCTTATTTCTGCCTGTCGGAGCTACAAAATAGAGTACAGACGTGTTTTTGCAGTATTTAGTTATGAAAACGGCAAAAAAACCTACTCTCAAATTTAAAAAAAGCCTTTGTGTTCACACAAAGGCTTTTTTTCAAAATTGTAATAATTATGTTACAATTCAGGTCATTTCGTTGAAAAGTGTCGTTCTTTGTGTTAAGATTTTAATATCATAGAATAGGATGGGAGTATACCACTATGAAAAATCAGGCTGAAAAAAGAATACTTATGACTCTGACCCGTTTTGATATTGGCGGTGCTGAAACACACGTTTTAGAGCTGTCGCTGGAGCTTCAGCGTATGGGTTATTACGTTGTTGTGGCGTCAAACGGCGGCGTATATGAAAAGAACTTAGCGGATGCAGGTATCCCTCATTACAAGGTACCTATGCACTCAAAAAAGCCTGCACAAGTGAAAAAATCTTTGAGCTTACTAAAGAGCATTATCAAAAGTGAAAAAATCGAAATTGTCCACGCTCACGGACGTATTCCTGCCTTTTTGTGCGGAATGTTGAAAAAGAAAATGGACTTTACCTTTGTTACTACCGCCCATTGGGTATTTGACACCTCTCACGGATTAAAATACATCACAAACTGGGGCGAAAAGGTAATTGCCGTAAGCGAGGATATCAAGACGTATTTAATAGACAACTACCACACAAATCCGTCGGATATTTATGTGACAATCAACGGAATTGACACCAATAAATTTTCAAAAGACGCGGACATTTCGAGCGTTGTGGAAGAATTTTCATTGGAACAGAACACGAAAAAAATCGTCTATATCTCCAGAATGGATTCTGACCGCGCACTCGTTGCCTTCCATCTTGTGGAAATCGTGCCTGAGCTTGTGAAAGTAAATCCTGATATTGAGGTTGTAATTGTAGGCGGCGGCAATGTTTTTGATGAATTAAAGGCAAAAGTTGACGCGATAAACGAAAAGCTCGGCAAGCGCCATATTGTACTTACAGGCGGAAGAACGGATATTTATAAGTTCTGTGCACTTTCTGATATTTTTGTAGGCGTTTCTCGCTCGGCACTTGAGGCTATGGCGTGCGAAAAGCCTGTTATAGTTGCGGGTAATGAGGGGTATCTCGGAATATTTGATGAGGACAAACTTGCCCCTGCTATCGACACAAACTTCTGCTGCAGAGGGTTGGCAGAGTCAAGTCCTGAGCTTTTACTTGCTGATTTGAAAACGCTTTTAACAAACGAAGCGGAAGAAAATGTCCGACTGGGAGCATACAGCCGAAAGATTATTTTAGAAAATTACTCTCTTTCCAAAATGGCAGGGGATTGTATTACTATGTATAATGCAGCTCTTGATGAGAAAAAGTACGACGCGACAGTTTTAGGCTATTACGGCTTTTCAAACTCAGGCGATGAAACTCTGCTTTATGCAATGATAGAAAACCTAAAGAAAGAAAAAGAGGATGTGCGCCTTTTGGTTCTTTCTAAAAATCCCAAGGAAACAGAAAAAA
The DNA here is from genome assembly GCA_045545755.1 of Congzhengia sp. Lineage (GTDB taxonomy): Bacteria > Bacillota > Clostridia > UBA1381 > UBA9506 > Congzhengia. The sequence goes on from JAZQBQ010000069.1 coordinate 16,037, forward strand.
TCTACGGCGTACACGCCATAAACAGATATAACATATTGAAGATCCGCAGCGAAATGAAAAAATCACGTTCATTTCTCTTTGGTGGCGGAAGTCTAATTCAGGACGTTACCTCGGATAAGTCCCTGTGGTACTATCTTTATATTTTAAAGATAGCGATATCTTTCCACTTGCCCGTTATGCTTTATGCAAACGGAATAGGACCTGTTAATGGAGCAAAAAACCGTGAAAAGGTAAAAGAAATCTTAAATCAGGTAAATTTGATAACTCTGAGAGACAACGATTCATTGGAAGAAATTGAGAAAATGGGAGTTGTAAATGAGGCAGTTGTAACTGCAGACCCGGCTCTTACCATTGATGGTATAGATAGCCGACGTGCCCGTGATATATTAGTAGATGCAGGTATAGAAAGAAACGAAAAAATTCTGGGTATTTCAATCCGTGGATGGAAGGGCTGCGACATTGCATTTTGGGACAGCTTAGCTTGCGGTTTGGATGAAATCTGTACACGCTATAATTTAACCCCTGTTTGGATTCCCTTAAAACATCCTGAGGATATTACAGTATCAAAAGCTGTAGCGGACAAAATGAAAACCAAGAGTTATGTTTTGCACCGCACTTGCACTGCAGAGGAAATAGTGGGCATAGTAGGGGAGTGCGAGGCGGTTTGTGCTATGCGACTTCACTCTATGATTTATGCCAGTGCAAAGTGTGTGCCCGCAATCGGAATTTCCTACGACCCTAAGGTGTCAGGCTTTGTAAAATATATCGGCGCAAGCAATGTAATTGATATAAAAGACTTTAGCGCACAGAAGTTTGTGCGTCAAGCAGAAGAAGTCTTCACGCACAGAGAAGAAATCAAAGAAAACCTTAAAGAAAAGACAAAAGAGTTCAGAGAAAAAGCAGCGCAAACTGCAAAAATGGCAATAAAATTAATCGAAAGATAAGAAAGGCAGGAAAGAAATATGCGATTAATGGGAATAGATTACGGAGACGCAAGAGTCGGCATTGCTCTTTCCGACCCTTTAATGATAATGTCCCAGGGCTACAAAACTATAAAAAACGACGGAACAGATGCTCTCTTTGAAGAAATTGCAGCTATAATTAAGGAAAAAGAGGTTACAAAAATTGTAATCGGTCTTCCTAAAAATATGGACAACTCTCAGGGCTTCCGTACCGACGCTACAATGGAATTTGCGGACAAACTTAAAACATACACAGATGTGGAAATTGATTTTTCCGACGAACGCCTTACAACTGTCAGCGCTCACGGCCTTTTAAACGAAATGAATGTAAGGGGCAAAAAAAGAAAGGACACGGTTGATACCTTGTCTGCAGCCTTGATTCTTGAAACTTATATGAAGAAAAAAGGACTTTGTTAGGAGGTAGAATATGAAGAAACTTATATCGCTATTGCTGGCGCTGATAATGATAATTGCTCTAATACCAACAGTCAGCGCAGCAGAAATTTATTACGATAATGAGTGGCATACATACGAGGGAAACTTCTTTGACCTTAAAGTAAACGGCGAAAAGCTCAACTGTGAAGTACCTCCTATTGTTTTTAATGATTATTCCGTTGTTCCCGCCCGTGATGTTTTTGAAAAACTGGGAGCAACTGTGGAATGGAGCGCTACAAACCAAAAGGTTACCGTAGAGTATGGGGACACGGAAATAGAGCTTCATATAAACAACAAAACAGCAACAAAAAACGGCAAAAAAGAGCTTATGCCCATACCGCCCAAGCTCATCAACGGAAAAACTATGATACCTGCAAGATATGTGGGCGAAACATTAGGCTTTGATGTAAAATTTGACAGTAATACTGATACCATATCAATTGATGCAAAACCCACCTACAATACAACTCTCAGCTCATACACACATTCAAAATCAGGCGATACAGTTACTGTTACCTTTAACTTTACAAAGGCGGTTGAGTATTCGCATTTTATATTAAAAGAGCCTGCAAGAATTGTAATAGATACCAAGGATACAAAACAGGGTGCAACTCTTAAAAATAATACTGTAACGGGCTATAGTGACATTACAACAATCAGAATAGGTCAGCAGCCTGCAGGTATCAGAATAGTAATAGACTTAGAAGAGGAATTAAAATACACAGTTACAAAATCAGGCAGTAAGCTTGTGGTAAAAATTGGCACAACGGCAACTATAATACCTATTCCCGATGAAGACGAAGAACCCGAAGAAAATACATCAACAGAAGACCCCGAAGAAACAGAACCGCCGGAGCCTGTTATTCCTGATCCACCAAGTTATGCTCCAACGAGAACTGTATGTATTGACCCTGGTCATGGTGGCGAAGACCCCGGTGCTATCCACACAGATGAGGACGGCACAATCTGGCGTGAAAGTGACATTAACTTGGGCGTAGCGTTGATGGTGCGTGATATTTTAAAGCAAAATAACGTAACAGTTGTTATGACAAGGGAAACGGACAAAACCGTAGAGCTCACAACAAGAGCACCTTATGCCAACGAAAAACAGACAGCACTTTTTGTAAGTGTTCATACAAATTCCTATATGGGTGAAGCGGCAAACGGTATCGAAACTTGGGGAACGTTAGAGTATAGTGCGACATATGCCGGCGTAACGGATAAAACATTGGGACAGAACATCCAGAATGCAGTAATTGCCAAAACAAAAGCTACAAATCGCGGCATAAAAGACACCACAACTCTGGCGGTTATCCGTGGCTCCATTATGCCGTCTGTGCTCATTGAGGTAGGATTTATTTCAAATGCTGCCGAGCGTGAGCTTATGTTTACGGACAGCTATCGCAGAAAGCTTGCCGAAGGCATAGCAGAAGGTATATTAAAAACTTTAGATCAAATGGGATTATAGAATAAAATAAAAATTTCCTCCACATAATAAGTAAAATTATGTGGAGGTTTTTTTATGGATAAAAATGAAAATTTACGTGAAGAAATAAAAGATTTTGGCTCGTCGGAAATTAAGAACAGCAGAGGTAATATTCATTGCTTAACAATTGTGGGCGAAATTGAAGGACACAACGTGCTTCCGCCCTCATCAAAGGCAACAAAGTATGAGCACGTTTTACCTCTTTTGGTATCGGTAGAGCAAAACGAAGAGGTTGACGGACTTTTGCTTATATTAAACACAATGGGCGGCGATGTAGAGGCAGGACTTGCCATAGCGGAGCTTGTATCATCAATGAAAAAGCCTACCGTATCATTGGTTTTGGGCGGAGGTCACAGTATTGGCGTGCCCTTGGCAGTTTCAGCAAAGCGCTCCTTTATTGCAAGCTCTGCCACAATGACGGTGCACCCTGTGAGAATGAGCGGAACTGTAATAGGCACTCCCCAAACCTACGAATATTTTCGCAAAATGCAGGAGCGCATTACAGAATTTGTGTGCAAAAACTCAAAAATTTCTGCCGAAAAATTTACCGAGCTTATGATGAAAACAGGAGAGATGGCAAACGACGTGGGAACTATAGTTTCAGGGGACGATGCGGTAAAATTCGGACTCATAGATGAAAAAGGAGGTCTTGACAGTGCCCTTGATTTTCTGTATAATGAAATCATTAAAATGAAAGATGGTGGACACTCATGTTGACAGATATTGAAATTGCACAGCTGGCGCAAATGAAGCCCATTGCTGAGGTTGCACAAAAAATCGGAATTAATGATGACGAATTGGAGCTTTACGGCAAATACAAAGCAAAGCTTTCATCAGATGTTTGGAACAGAGTAGCCGACAACCCCGACGGTAAATTAGTGCTGGTAACAGCTATCAACCCCACCCCTGCAGGCGAAGGTAAAACAACAGTTACAGTAGGTTTGGGACAGGCTATGGCGCGCCTCGGTACAAAGACAGCCATTGCTCTTCGTGAGCCATCACTCGGACCCGTTATGGGCGTTAAGGGTGGTGCTGCCGGCGGCGGCTATGCTCAGGTTGTACCTATGGAGGATATTAACCTACACTTTACAGGGGATTTCCACGCAATAACTGCAGCTAACAATCTGCTCTGTGCTATGATTGATAACCATATCAAGCAGGGCAACGAGTTAGGCATTGACCCCACAAGAATAGTGTTTAAAAGAGTTTTAGATATGAATGACCGTGCACTTCGTGAGGTTGTAGTAGGTCTTGGGGGCAAGATTAACGGTATCGTTCGTCAGGACGGCTTTACCATCACAGTTGCATCTGAAATTATGGCAGTTTTGTGTATGGCAAACGACCTTTCTGATTTAAAAGAAAGACTCTCACGCATTGTTGTGGGCTATACATACGATGATAAAGAAGTAAAGGCAAAAGATTTGCATGCTGAAGGTGCTATGTGTGCACTCTTGAAGGACGCAATCAAGCCCAACCTTGTACAGACATTGGAAAACACACCCTGCTTTATGCACGGCGGTCCTTTTGCAAATATTGCCCACGGCTGTAACAGCGTACAGGCAACAAAAATTGCTCTCAAGCTTTCTGACTATGTTATCACAGAGGCAGGCTTTGGTGCAGACTTAGGTGCTGAAAAATTCTTGGACATCAAGTGCCGCATCGCAGGACTCAAGCCCTCGGCAGTTGTAATCGTAGCAACAGTAAGAGCCTTAAAGTATAACGGTGGCGTAGCAAAGGCAGATTTAGGTGCAGAAAACGTTGATGCACTAAAGTGCGGTATCGTAAACCTTGGCAAGCACATAGAAAATATTGGCAAATTCGGTGTTCCTGTTGTGGTTGCTATTAACCGCTTTATGTCAGACACTGATGCAGAACTTGCAACAATTGAAGATTACTGCAAGTCACTGGGTGCAGAATTTGCACTTTGCGAAGTATTTGCCAAGGGCGGAGAAGGCGGCGTAGAGTTAGCACAAAAACTTATTGATACAATAAACACAAAAGAATCAAACTACGCACCCTTATATGACGAAAAGCTTCCCATAAAGGAAAAAATAGAAACAATAGTAAAGGAAATCTACGGCGGCGATGGCGTAATATTCACCCCTGCAGCAGAAAAGCAGATTGCAACATTAACTGCCACAGGATATGGAGAATTGCCCGTATGTATGGCAAAAACCCAGTATTCACTTTCCGATAATGAAAAGTTACTCGGACGTCCCGAGGGCTTCAAGGTAACAATCAGAGAAGTAAAGGCATACGCCGGTGCAGGCTTTGTTACTGCTTATGCCGGAAATATTATGACAATGCCCGGACTTCCTAAATCTCCTGCAGCAGAAAGAATCGACATTGATAACGATGGTATCATAACCGGATTATTCTAAATGAAAAAAATAAAGCCACGAAGAATTTTCTTCGTGGCTTTCATTTTATTCAAAGAAGCCGTAACCTGCGCTTACATTAAATATTCCGTATCTGCCTAATTTTGCAGGAAAATTAAAATCAATGCTCATTCCGTACCAGCTCATAAAATCTTCTGATAAATTGCTTGTGGGAGCATCGGGAGTATAAAGAATGAAATCTGTGCCCTCATCTAAGCCGTAGGGAGTCCATGCCCTATATAAAACGCCGTTTTCTGTCCATTCTTTGCCTGGGGTTACTTCTGTAGTGATTTCTGATAATTCCATTCTGTAAGAAGTATTGTCTATCTTTTCGAACTTGCCGAATTTGCCGCTGAATTTACAGGTGTAAAATAAACTGGGTTCGGAATCGTAGAATTCCCCTGTAAATGTACCGTCGGGATTAAGTGTCATAGTTGTACACCAAGCGCCTACGCCGCTTAAAAAGAAAAACTCTTTACTTCCTTTAAAGGGAAGACCTGTGTCTGTGTTGGTAGGTATATCAATTACAACATCATTCCCATCAGAAATATAAGGTTTATCAAGGTAGATTGAGGCATTTAAATTCTTGTCTGAAAAGTATTCGTCGTCTGGAGAACGCCAGAAAACAAGCTCATAACCGCAGTAGTTAACTGTCAAGTATGCGACATTATCGTTTTCCAGTATGCCTGTTTTGTATTCGTCAAAAAGTGCTGTAATCTGTTCGGGAGCAATATACTCGGGGCAATTATAGAACAGGTTATCAAGTCTTATATCGAGGCCAATAACAGAGCTTTCAGGAGCAACGGGCATTTCGTATGTAACTATCAACTGACCTCTGTTATACATATAGTCATTTTCATTAAATCCCATGCCCTCGCGCTCGTAATGCTCATCAACATATGCTTTGTTTTTGTTAAGCAGGGACAAGGTCTCTGTGTTGAGTGCAAGGCCGTCGCCTGAAGGTTCGGGATGAACATAGCTTGCAGATGAATTAACCTCTATAATCCCCTCAGCAGCATTCCATTCAACGCCAAAATCAATAACGTCTGCCAAATCTCTCAATTTAAAAAAGTGTTGTCGTTTATGTTATAAGCATTTAACAAAATTAACTTGCCGTTTTTGTATATTTTAGCATTTGATTTGATTACTCTGGGATTTTCAAATTTCTCTGATGTGATGTCCTCAACAGTTGAGTAGTCAGTATCTGCTACAATTTCAATAGCGCCAACTTCTGCGTTCCACAACACGTCAAAGTGAGCCTCTGTTCCTTTTAAAACGTTTGCAATGTCACGAAGCTTAAAGTAGTTATTGTCTTTAATGTTATAAGCAACAAGTGAAACAATTTCGCCGTCTAATTTGATTTTTGCACCGTCGCTTGATGCGTGTGAAGGAATAGTGATAACGCCGATAATGAGTAGCATTGTTAACAATAAGGATAGAACTTTTTTCATTCGGATTAACCCTCCTAAATTTGATGTCATAAGTACAACATAGCTGTAAAAATATGTCAACGTGAAGCATAAAAACCATTTGGAAGAAAATGTTATTTGGTCTGACGCAAAAACAGTTTTGTGATATAACATAAAAATATGAAGAAACGACAGAGCGTTGCTCTGTCGTTTCTTCATTAATATTCCGATATAATTCTATCCACATACTGTCGCATCTCCTCTTTGGATGATACTGAATGTGTAGCATTAATAATTTCCTGCTTTTTACTCTCATTGAGAGCAGCAAACTTTTCCATAGCTTCAGGTCTTTGTGCAAGTGCCATTCCAAGACCTACTGGCATTTTGTAATTTTCCATATTCATCACTCCATTCTACATATAGCATAACCATTTTATAATTCTTTTATTTAGTAAGATTGGACTTATATCAAAATTTGAGTGACATTAAAAAAAGAAAAAGTCAAATATGCAATAAATCTATTAAATAATCAAAAAAACTGTTTCTAAGGCCTAACATAGAGATTCAATCACATTAGTCGGCGGCAGGCAATTATGATTTTTACATACATAAAATGTTGTCTGATTGTTTAAAAACGGATAATTTTTGTTTTCTGTTACTACCGATATATTTGCCATAAAAGGCAGTTTTTCTCTTATTTGAGTTAAATCAGAGTGTTCCTTCAGGGCAATCGTAATATGAGGGAGTGGATTTTCGTGCATCAGCATTGCAATTAAAAACATACAGTTACCCGACGGGTAATCGTATGATTTTGCAGACATAAAAGCTAACTGCTTTTCCAAAAGCTCTTTATATTCATCTTTTTCTGTGATTTGATACAACCTGACCAAATTATATGCCATAACTGAATTTCCGCTGGGAATAGCACCATCATAAGTTTCCTTTGGGTTTATAAATAGTTCAGTGCTATTCGGGTCAGAAAGATAAAAACCGCTATTTTCACAATCGGTAAACCTCTTTATCGTTTCATTACAAAACCTCTCTGCTTTTTCAAGATAGCTATCGTCCAAAGTTGTGTTATAAAGTTCTATCAAGGCTGTTACATAGAATGCATAATCGTCTAAAAAGCTATGATTTGAACGCTTTCCATCACGAAAGCTTGTGTAAAGACTTAAACCATCGGACAAATTCATTTCAATAAATTCCTGCGACTTTTGTGCTGCATTTAGATATTTTTCGTTTTGTGTAACTCTATAAAGGATAGATAATGCTGCAATCATCATAGAATTCCACGATAATAAAATTTTATCATCAAGATGAAGCTTAAAGCGATTTTTTCGATAACTATATAGTTTTATTATTGCTTCCTGGAATTCAGTCTTTAGATCGTTACTTTTAAGCAGGTTGGGAATATTCATACCTTCAAAGTTTCCAACATCTGTAATATCAAAAGCTTTGGCAAACTCTCTTCCTTTATCTTCGCCTAAAATATTTATTATTTCATTTAGGGAAAAGGTGTAATATTTTCCTTCAACACCCTCGCTGTCAGCGTCCTGTGCGCTGTAAAATCCGCCACCTTTAGATGTCATTTCATTTAAGATATATTCTGCAGTTTTTTCGGCGGTATCAAGATAAATATTGTTGTTAGTAATGCTGTATAAAGATGCGTATGCTATTATCAGCAAGGCATTATCATAGAGCATTTTCTCAAAGTGAGGGGCAAGATAGTATTTATCTGTGGAATATCTTGAAAAGCCATAGCCTATATGGTCGAATATTCCGCCTTTCCTCATTTGTATAAGCGTTTTTTCTGACATTTTTAAAGCTTTGGAATCATTGTTTTGCTTTGCATACAGCATTAGGAATAATAAATTATGAGGTGTTGGAAATTTAGGAGCATCGCCGAACCCTCCGTAAACATTATCAAAGGTATGTTCAAAAATCTGTACTGCCTGTTGTATCAGGTCGCTGCTTACTTGAGTTTTTTCATCGGACCGTACATTTGTTAAATGCCTGATAACTTCTTGTGCAGACTCTAAAAGGTCTGATTTGTTTAGGTTCCACTGATTTGCAATAGTATTTAAAAGCTCAGAAAAACTCGGCATACCATATCGTGATTGAGGAGGGAAGTATGTTCCTGCAAAAAACGGCTTTTTATCCCACGTCATAAAAATACTCATAGGCCAACCGCCACTTCCTGTAAATGCTTGACATACCGACATATATACACTGTCAATATCGGGCCGTTCCTCACGGTCCACCTTTATTGAAATAAAATGTTTGTTCAAAATTTCGGCTGTTTTATCATCTTCAAAACTTTCGTGTGCCATAACATGACACCAGTGACATGTGCTATAGCCGATACTCAAAAAAATAGGCTTATTTTCTGCCTTTGCCTTCTCAAATGCTTCTTCGCACCACGGATACCAATTTACAGGATTTTCTACGTGTTGTAAGAGGTATGGACTTGTTTCATTCTTTAACTGATTACTCATTATTTCCTCCATATTAGATTTCGTTGCTGTTAGTATATCCTCTTACAAAGCAAGAAATACTATATAAAAAGTAAGGAGAAACAGCTATGGAAAAAATATACGACGTAGTCGTAATCGGCGGGGGTCCGGCGGGTTACACTTCGGCAATTTACACATCAAGAGCAGGCTTTGATACGATGGTGCTTGAAAAATTTTCAGCAGGAGGTCAAATGACTCAAACTACGCAAATAGAGAATTATCCCGGTTTCCCTGAGGGTGTGGACGGATTTGAATTAGGAAATAAAATGCGGCAAGGGGCGGAGCGGTTTGGTGCAAAAACTGTGTCTGCAGAGGTTATAGAGGTAAACCTGAGAGAAAAAATAAAAACAATCAAGTCACCCGACGGAGTTTTTTTTGCTCGCAGCGTTATCATTGCAACAGGTGCTGAACATAGGCAGCTTGGACTGGAAAATGAAGAAAAACTAATTGGCAAAGGCGTTGGATACTGTGCTGCCTGTGATGGAATGTTCTATAAAGGAAAAACCGTTATAGTCGTCGGAGGAGGAAATTCCGCAGCAGCCGATGCTCTTTTACTTTCTAAAATCTGCAAAAAGGTCATTGTAGTTCACAGGAGAGACACACTACGAGCTGAAAAGTTTTATCGCGATCCGTTGCGCAAAACGCAAAATGTAGAATTTCAATGGAACAGCAACGTTTATGAGATTATGGCAGATGATAAGGTTACAGGTGTTAAAATCAGAGATTCGGTTAATTGTACAGAAAAAGAAATTTCCGCAGACGGCGTTTTTATAAGCATTGGCAGAACACCACAGACAGAGCTGTTTCGCGGTCAGCTCGATATTGATAAAAATGGTTATATTATAGCAGATGAAACTACAAAAACCAATGTTGACGGAGTTTTTGCAGTAGGTGATGTTCGTACAAAGCCTGTTCGCCAGATTGTAACTGCTACAGCAGATGGAGCAACTGTATCTCATTTTGTAGAAGAGCATTTAGCGAACATATAATAAAAACACAGACGGAGATTTGAGCCCCGTCTGTGTTTTTTATATCTAGATGACAAATTTCTCATATCTAAATTGTTCTATACTTTTCTTAGATACATACTTGTCTAGCTATCTGAGAATTACAGAAAATGTACCATAAATGACCATAATACAAGCCAAACATGACGGATACTACGAAAACTTCTTAATGGCACTTGCAACAGGAATGAGACGAGGTGAAAATGTAGGTCTCAAGTGGAAGACATAAACTTCGAAACAGGGCAACTAGATATAGACAGACGGGTAACAAGAGTAAAAGGCGGACTGACAATAACAGAACCTAAAGCAAAAGATACTATACGGAGTATAATCCTGCCGCAAAATATACTGAACATACTAAAATAATACAAGAAAACAGTAGACTCAGAGTGGATGTTCCCATCGCCGAGAGTTGAAGGGATGCCAAGAGATCCCTCAGCAGTATATGGAATGATGCAGGTAATATTAGAAAGAGCAGAATGTAAAAAGCTCCGATTCCACGATCTCAACCACATCTTCGCAACTACATCGGTAAAAGGATGCTTACGGAAAACGAATGGCACGAGATGTATATACCAAGACCGAAGAAGAATGCGAAATCGAACTTGCAAAACTCATAGTCAGAATGAAAGCCGAAATCGCAGAACAAAAAGCGAAACTCAAAAATACATAGTAAAACATAAATGGCACGGATATAAAAAATCCGTGCCATAGCTTTTGGGTGTATTAAATTTTGATACGGTGGAAACAAAGAAAAAGGGTTTATTTACTTTTTACACATTTGGTGTTATAATTAATTAGTAAAAAAACAAATCAGATAAACTTGTATTTATTGAACTCAACACAAAACAATATTTATGTTGTTCAAATTACCTTCTTTAGTTGTTAAAATAGAATTGTAAAACAAAAGGAGGTTTTTATTATGAACACAGACAAAATTATTGCAGAATCAATCGCAAAGGACTATGCGCCGAAGGAAAGCTCAAAAATAGTTGCACTTAAAAAATTGGACAACAGAGCGAAACTACCTGCCACAATTTTCACTTACTCTTGCGGTATAATATCCGCACTTGTTTTTGGTACGGGAATGTGTCTTGCAATGCAGGTAATCGGGAACGGCTTGGCTGGTATGGTGCTTGGCGTTATCATTGGAATTATCGGAATGATCGGTTGCAGTGTGAATTATCCCATTTACAAGAAAATGCTTGAAAAAGGCAAAGCAAAATATGCTTATGAAATCGTTCAGCTTGCAAAAGAAATTGCTGATAAGTAAAAATAATATTTTATGAAAGGAGTGTCTATATGAATAAATCGGAAAGTAAATATTTTAACACTGCCGTCAGATTTGACAAAGCACTCCTTTCTTTGCTTGAAAAGAAATCTTTTGAGTACATAATGATTAGCGAAATATGTGAAAAAGCCGGGGTTAATCGTTCAACCTTTTATCTTCACTATGAAAACACACGGGATTTACTGAAAGAAACGATTGCCTATGTCCTCGATAGTTTCACTTCATATTTCGATGTTGATACCGAAAATATCACATCAGGATTTAAAAATTGTGATTTGCAGGAACTCAATTATATCAACGAGAAGTATCTGCATCCTTATCTTTTATTTATCAAAGAAAACAGACGAGTGTTTTTTGCAGTGTTGTCGCAACCGGTAACATTTGACTCAAATATTATTTTTCAAAGGCTGTTCAATAATATATTTAATCCTATTTTAGATAGATTTCACTATCCACGAGATGAACAAAACTATGTTATGATGTTTTATCTCAATGGTATTACTGCCATTATTACGGAATGGTTGAAAGATGACTGCAAAAAAAGTATTAAAGAAATTTCAAATATAATTCGTTACTGTATTTTCGGGAGAGAATGAATAACTCCAATTTAACTATTTAAAACTTAGAGTCTTGAATTTTTAGGTTTAGGACTCTTTGTTCATCTTTAAGGATAAAAAATAATTAAAAAAACCTGCAAAGCCTTGCTACGACTGCGTTTGAGGCATGAAATGTGGCTAACATGTGGTCAAAATCAATTTTTTGCAAAATTTTAAACAAAGCAAAAACCTCAGAAACCGCAAAACTCACAAAAAGTTGGTAGCGACGGTGAGTCGTCGTGAGTGCGCTTGCAAACGAACAGACGAGCCGAGCGTGACTTTTTGTGAAAGAGGAGGAACAGTGTAGTAAGTGAATGATTTTTATGCAAATAAAAATCGGAACAAGCGAAACTTGTTCCGACGTGGTCGGGATAACAGGATTTGAACCTGCGGCCTCTTCGTCCCGAACACGCTCTAAAGCCTGATATATAGCGGTTTTTGCTTTTTTTATCCCTTTTCGCTACATTCGATATACTCTTTAGCCATCTTATCTCCATTGTTTCCGTCTGTTACATTCCTAACTGTGGGATAACATGTGGTCAAAAATATTGTTTAATTAAATCTCAATATTGCTAAATCCACGATATTTTATTTCGGCGTCGCGGCGAGCTCTGACGGCGTCTTCAAACTTTTCAAAATGACCTATGTATACTGATTTTCTTTTGCCAATCGTAATTTCAACTTTCCATTTTCTATTTGGAAGAACCCATTTGACACCGGGTATTTTCTTTCCGTTATGTGTCCTGCTTTTTTCTGGGATTTCAGGCAAGTAAATTACGCCGTCAGGATTTTTAAAAAAATCATATTCACAATCCCTCACAAAGCGACATATATCAATAAATCTGTTTATAATTACAGAAACCATACACGAACTCAAATTATATCTCTTGCCGAGTTCGGTAAAATCAAGTTCCTTTTTGCTAATTACACTTTTTAACCAGGTGCGAATCAGCTCTTTATCTCTGTCAAGCTTGATTCCATACATAGCCGAATCAATGATGTAATCAATATAGGATTGGCTTTCGAAGCGACGTACTTCATTGTCGTTATAAACCAAAAAATTATATATATCAGCATCGCTGTCTTCACTGATTGTCATATCTAAAGAAGTAGTGTTTACGACTTCCTTGGCTTTTAAATACCAGTCGTATCTCAGACTTGCATCTTCTATTACAGATTTTAAGTGTTCTTCTGATATGTCGGAATTTGAGGCCAAAAGTTTGGTTACCTTGACAAAATTATGCCACTGATTGTCACTTATCCGTATTAGCTTTAATTGGTGGAATAAATCCGCCATTTCATAGCGCATGTATGCACAGATTGTATCAATAAATCTTTTTTGGTCAAAATATTCGGGAGTCTTTTTATAATAAGCTAAAATTCCTTTCCATAGTCCAATCAGTCCCGCATGACACAACTCATCTTTAACAGCAGGGGACACAAAGTAATAATAACGATTGACAATTTTGGTGGGATAATCCCGATACTGTTCGATTAGCTTTTCTGCTTCTTCATTTGATATTGACATAATTTAAACACCGCCCGTTACTCGCCTTGCGTATTCTTTAGCGACATACTGTCCAAAGGAAAGATTCTGTAAATCTGCCTGTTTTTTTACTTCTTTTATAGAAATCGGCACCATAACGAATAGTGATTTTACGGATTTTTCGCTGCGAAGACAATGTCCGCAGGATGTAGTACTACCGCTCTTTAGCGCATCTCCACGGATTGTTTTTTGATTTCCGCAGTCGCAAAGGCAATTCCACGCTGTCCGTCCTGGACCTTTGCTTTCACCTTTGCCTAAAACTACAAGCTTTCCGAAACGCTTTCCTGTAATATCATAGCCTTGATTTTTAGCCATAACTTTTCACTCCTTAAGATAAAAGGTCCTGCAAAAGCAGGACCTTTATTGTTGATTTTATACGTCTTCAAATATAGGCTCTTCGCCGATGTTTTCAGGTTCATACCAAAGATTTACTCCAACAATACGCTTTTTGGTACGTTCTTTATAATCTCCGCTTTGCCATTCAACAGAAACGATGTCTCCGAGTGTATAGTCACACTGATTATGCAGATATTCTTCGTCACTACCAAAATGTACACCGACGGTTTTTCCTTGTATTTCGTTAGTGCTTTGCGTATTATAGAGTTCTAAAAGCGCCTCGTTTTCGCTGCTGGAAGATAACAGACTTTCCCATCTTAAAATACCCATGTCGGATGATTGCAATGAAACTTTTGCCCAGAATGTATCTGCTTTGTCCGATTTTTTTAAAATACCTTTTTCGTTGTCACATATTAAAAAATCACCTGGGTAGAGCTGTATGCCAAATCTGTTATACGATGTGCGGGTTGAGTCTTGTCTAAACTGTACTTTCCAACACTTGCCGAAATTACTCGGAACAGGAGAGGAGTCCGTT
>JAZQBQ010000070.1:0-7553 GCA_045545755.1 Congzhengia sp.
AGCCTGCCTGCAATGCATCATAAATGGAGTAGTCCATAATGATTTCACCGTTGGGACCAACAGGTGCTAACTGTTTGATGCCACCGCCAAAACGTGAGCCTATACCTGCTGCCATAATTACTAATGTTGTATCCATAGAATAAAACCTCTCTTTACATTTATACACTTGCAAATACAGTATACCATAATAAATAAAATATTTCAAGGGGTATGTTAAAGGCATAAAAAAAGAGGACACGTAATGTGTCCTCTTAATTTACTAAGCAATATTTGCTATGTCGTTGATATTAGTATGCGAGATCCCAGTTGAGGAATGAGCTGATTTCTCCAACTGTATCCATTGTAGCAGGATCTATAGCGATAACGATGATATCTTCGATCTTTTCGTTTTCGTTAACCTTCGCTACTGCAGCAAATACTTCTTTCTGATTTACTGTTTCTCTAATGCCATCAACTGTGATTAATTTAACAGGGTTGTTAACACCTGCTTTGTCTTCAAACCAAGCATATGTTGCGCCTTCTGCTTCAACAGCACCAATCTTCATGAACTTAGATTCGTCTGTTGTGTTTGTAACACTACCGCTTTCATCAGCTGTGAATTCCTTGGTTAATACGATGTAGTCACCGCCGAATTCTGCAATTGCACCAAATACGAATCCGATATCATCTGTTGAATGAACATATGTTGATACGAGAGCACTTGTACCCTGGTCATATACCTGATGAATTTCGATGATTTCATCATCTGCGTTTACAGCATACTGGAAGATATCACCGGGTTCGAGACCGAGACCGCTGGGATATTCATCATAGTTTGCATTGAGTGTCTTTGTTTCGCCACTCTGAACGATTGTGTAACTATATACTTCGTTTTCATTAGCATCAAGTCTTGTGCCCTGAGCTGCTACAACAGCTAAAGGAGCTGTCTTAGAAGCGTAGCTGAGTTCATCAACCATAAGAACTGCTGAGAGTTCTTTTTCTCCATCTACCATGTAGAGTGATGTGTTATATGTCTCATCTTCATCAAGAGCTGAGAATGTACCAAGTGTAAGCTTTGTAAGATCGATTGTTGCTGAAGAACCATCAGCTGCTACTACAGTGGGAACTACGAACAAGGGAGCTTCGCCGATATCTTCGCCACCGAACTCTTCAAAGTCTGCATCGTAACGAGCATTCTTTGGTTTTGCGATAAGCTCTGCTGTAGAACCGCCAGCTCTTCTGATTTCGATGATAGCACCGTTTGAATCGGTCTTGAATGTGATGAATCTACCCTGAGCATTTTCTAATGCAACGCCAGCAGCGTCGCCTTCAGATGCTGCAGATTCTGCAAATGTTGTCTTTAATGTATCATCTTCCATATCGCCGTCATTGTCAGCTGTGTAAACTAAATCATAGAATACGCCACCAGGAGCAACGTATGCACAGTCATCTGCGTGATCGCCAGGGCAAGCCTTGTTACATACAACGCCTACATAGTCGCCGAAGAGCTTATCCTGTGAGTTGTCTTCTGTCTTGTAAACTACAGCTGAAGCTGTACCATCAATAAACTTAACCTTGTCAGCAACTTTGTAGGTAGCTTCGCCATCAACTGTGAAGAGCTTTAATGTGTAAGCTATCTTACCAAATGATGATTCACTGTCAATAGCTGCGATGTAAGCAAAGTTCTTTGTGATAGGAGAAGAAGCTTCCTTCTTGATGATTTTGCCATCAATTGAAAGATAGAATGTACCTTCTTCGCCGAGTGCAGGTGTAACACCTTCAGTTGCGTATGCTTCACCATCGATAACATACTTGCCGTTTTTGATTTCCTGAACTGCACCTGTAACTGTTTCGTTTGTTACATAGATATCTAAATAATCAGCAGCAAAGTAATTGCCCTTTGTTGTACCATCTAAGGGGCAAACGATGTTAAGAACGTCGCCTTCAGCGATATCAGCAATATCCATTGCTTTACCGTTAGCATCGTATAAACCATAGATGAAGTCTTCATCACCACGTGATTCAGCATCTAAATCAACTGTACCTGTGGGGTCAAGCTTAATGAGTTTTGAATCAGCATTAACTGACTTAACCACCTTGTAGAGGTAGTCTGTTACGAAAATCTTATCGTAATCTGCATTCTTAGCACCCATGAATGTGATGCTGTCAGCATGTGATTTTAAGAGTGTTTCTAAATTTGTGAAAACTGATGCGAGGTCAGATGATGAAACTACAACACCATTGTAGTATACTGTAGGTGTAGCTGCAATTTCGATTTCTGTCATCTTTCTGTCCTGTAAGTCAGCGTAGTACTTAACAATATTATTTGTTGTATCAACAACGATTGTGTTAAGGTTTTCTGTGATTGTTTCTTCAACAACTGTCTTAGCGTCAGCAACGATAGCTAATAATTTCCATTCGTTGAGAGCTTCGTCTTCAGCGATGTAAGCTTCAACTGTTGAACCTAAAAGGTCAGCAGCTTCTGTTTCGCCAACGTAAACGTAACCAGCAGTAACAATATTGCCAGAAGCGTCTACACCGAAGAGTTCTTTAGCAGCTGCTTCTTTGTAGTCATAACCATCAATAACTGTAATCTTAACTAAGTAGTTACCAACTTTGTCGATACATGTTGTGGGGTAAGCCTTAGGTGTTTCGTCGATTGTAACCTTAACCTTAACGATATCGTTTGAGTATGATAAGAGTGTTCTTAAGTCGTAACCGTTCTTACCATTGTAGATAACGTATCTGTCATCTTCAACTGATACACCGTAGTATGAAACGTCAACTAAAGGAGCTGTTAAAGCATTGTAGATTAACTGAGCAATGATTTCTCTTGTAGCTGCCTTTGCGTTGTCGTAACCAGCATCTTTAAGTACGCCGTACTGTGAAGCGAGCTTTAAGTAACCTGTGGGGTAACCACCGTTTTCAGCACGCTGAGCGATACGGTCATAACCTAATGCACGCATGATCATAACTACTGCATCCTGATATGTAACTGATGCATCGGGTGCGAATGTGCCGTCGCCCATACCATTGATGATACCACGGTTTACGCCCCAAGCGATGTAGCCAGCTGCCCAGTGGTTAGCTGCAACATCTGTGAAAGCATTTGAAGCTGAAGCTGTAGCGATGTCTTCTTCGCCCATTGCTCTGCAAACAAATGCAACCATTTCTGATCTCTTAACGTCGTTCTGGGGGTTGAAGTTACCTTCATCGTCGCCCTGAGCGATGCCGAGGCCAGAGAGTACCTTAATAGCTTTGTAATAGCTATTTGTGGATTCAACATCCGCGTAATCAGCAGCTGCTACTGTAGCAAAAGAGCTAACGAGCATAATCACTGCGATGATTACAGAGATTAATTTTTTGAGATTTTTCATAATTTCTCAAATCCTCCCTTATAATAATTTAAAATTTAAAAATCGAAAGAGATGTGGTTTTCGCCCGGTATTGTTCCTCTTTCAAAAACAACATGGACGAGGATGGGTATAGACCCATCTTGATTATACATTGATTATACCACTAAATTTTGGGATAGTCAATGTATAATTTGCAGTTGTAATAAAAATGTAAAAAATGGCACAATTATTACACAAATATTGCAACTTTATATGCAAACGCACCAAAAAGGTACGGTGTTGCCGGAGTTTCTTCCTTATATAATATATAGCACACATTTAAACCGCATTAAAAAAATTTAATGCGAATTTTTAGGGACACAATCCCTTCATACTATATTTACTTTAATCATTTTACTCTTTTGGCAGCAAAATGTCAAGAAATTTTTCACTTTTTTTTAAAAAAATTGGTTTTGTGCCTGAATACAGGACGTCGAGTACGCCGTCCCCTACAAAGGAAATAAAAACGCCCACCACAGGGTGGGCGTGAAAATTCCTATATTACAAAGGAAGTCTTTCGGTTTCGTTCATCATTTTGATGAGTTCAGCCTTAGGTACCATTCCGTCGATGGAATTTTCGGAAAACAGGTTGCGTGCTGCCGCAGCTGATGCAAATTCTAATATTTCCTTGTCTTCCATTCCTGTATAAAGACCATAAAGAGAGCCTGCACAGAACGTATCGCCCGCACCTGTTGAGCCCTTTATTAAGCTTTTGTCAATTTTTAGAGAGGGAACCGCACAAAAAGTGCCGCTCTTAACATCTAAAATAAATCCTGCCTCTTTTGCGTGGATGATAATTTTTTCCTTTACGCCAAGAGCCGCCATTTTCTTCATTACTTCGTGGATTGTGTCGGCATTAAGAGTTCCGTCAGGGTTTCTGGGATCAATGTGCCAAATGCTTGAAGATTCGATTTCGTTCATTATTGCGTAGTCGCAATATTTTAAAGCAGGAGCAATCTTTTTCATATAATCAGCAGAGCTGTCGGAAACCACGTCGATTGAGGTCTTGATGCCCTTTGCCTGAACCTGTGCCAAAAATCTTGCCATAACCGTGCCATACTCTTCATCGTCTTGATCGAAAATATCCAAAAGCAGAATATAGCCAATATGGAAAATGTCGCAATCTAATGCGTCGATGTCGATATGCTCGGGAGCAAACTCAGCATTAGCACCCCTTGCCTGGAAGAAAGTTCTCTCACCGGGAGCGTTCATAACGTCTGTAAATGATGTGGGGGCGCTTTCTGACACAGTAACACCTGAGGTGTCAATGCCAAATTCTTTGAGCTTTGCCACAACATACTCACCATTTTCGTCCTTGCCCACTCTGCCAACTGCAGAAAGGGGAACTGCGGGGTCAATTTTAGCAAGATTAATTGCTGTGTTGGGCAAGCTGCCACCCACCGCACGGCTTACTGATGTGATGTTTGCCAGCATACCGCACTTGGGGTATGTGTCTACGTTCTTTATATAGTCAACTATAATATTACCTGCAAAAGTGATACCTTTCATTGTTTACACTCTCCTTTTTATTCTGTAATTATTAAAGCACATTTGACAGGAATTGTCAAGGGTGCAGCGGATGGTGTATACGCAAACAAAAAGTATCCCAAGCTTATGCTTGGGATACTTTTTTACAATATTTCTTCCAATTTTACAATAAATGTACTCATCTTGATGTCCGGTGCATTGCATATGCGGTAAAGGGTTTCAAGTGCGGGCTTGCGTTCCCCACGCTCAATAGCACTCAGATGACTCCTGCCAATGTCAGCAAGTCCGCTGAGCACCTCTTGGGATATTCCCTTCTGCTGTCTGAAATAAGCAACAACCTGTCCTACCTTTACAGCGTCTAACATCACTCAATCTCCTGCTCCAATTTTCTAAACTCATCGGTATCAAAAAATTCGCTCAAGGTTATGCCCATTCCGTCGCAAAGCATCTTAAGTGTGACAACGCCGGGGTTTTTGCTCTTACCATAAAGAATATTCTTCAGCGTAGACGGCGCAACTCCCGACTCTGTGGCAAGCTTGTTGATTGTGATTTTCTTTACTTCGCACAGGGACAATATTCTGTTCTTTACTGTTATATAAGTATTCATAGTATCACCTCAAAAAACTTTGTAGGCTAATTATAGTCTTTTTGTGTTGACAAAATAGGCTATATATGATACTGTGTTACTTGGATGCTATTTGCTACTGCCCCTCTCATTGGCTTTTAAATATTCCAGATAGTCAAGGATAGACTTTCTCTGCACTAAGGACAGGTTTCCTATATCAAGCCAGCCGTCGGGCATTGCTGCCTTTGCTGTTTGTACTAATTTGCCTGCGGTGCCCATCATTTCTGACGATGTATCTACTTCTCCCGTGAGATACCCTACGCTTACCCTAAAGTATTTAGCTATTATAACCAGCGTCTGCGGATCAGGATACCTTCTGCCTCCTTCGTAATTGGCAAGGCAACTTCTGGACATATTCAATCTTTTTGCAAGTTTTGTTTGCGTAAGCCGTTCAATGTTACGCAACCGCACCAATCTGTCGGAAAAATAGTTTGGTTCTTTTGCTCCCATAAATACTCCCTCCGTAGCCTGATGTCATTACCTTGGGGCAAAAAAGTTCAAGATTCTTGGACCAGCCTGCAATATGATAGCAGTAGTTTTCCTAAAATGCAAGAAAAATTTTTTGGCTGAAACAGGGGTATGGGGTACGAAACCTTTTGAAACAATAAAACACACCCGACTTCGGATGTGCTTTACCTTAACATTTTGGGGTTGTCAGTTCGCCTCAGCATATAGTCTACGGATACTCCAAAATAGTCACAAATAAGTATCAAAGTGGCGTAATCCGCCTGATGTACGCCGTTTTCGTAACGGCTTATTGTGTTTTGGCTCAAATTCAAATCCATAGCAAGCTTCATCTGGGATATGCCTCGGGCTTCTCGCAGTTCTTTTAATCTCACAATTATCACCTTAATATAATTATACCGAATTGGGATAGTTATATTATCCCGTTTTGGGATAATCAAGGCTGAAAACGGGCTATTTCGCTACTACACAATTAAAATCTGCGATTTTTGTCAGGTAATATATTAGTTTTTGCTTTCTTGCAAAAAAATATTGCTAAAAGCACAAAAAAGTGGTATCCTTTTAATGTAAAAGGAGTTGAAATCTATGAAAATAGCAATTGCAGGATACGGAAACCTCGGTCGAGGCGTTGAGTTATCAATCCGCCAGAACCCCGACTGTGAGCTCTTCGGCGTGTTTACAAGACGTGCACCGGAAACAGTTACCACAGTAACAGGCGCTCCCGTTTTCCATATTGACAATATTTTAGATTATAAAGGAGAGATTGACGTGGTGGTTATCTGCGGCGGCTCGGCAACGGATTTGCCCAGGCAGACACCTGAGCTGGCAGCTAACTTCTGTGTTGTTGACAGCTTTGACACCCACGCAAAAATCCCTGAGCATTTTGCCGCAGTTGACGCATCAGCAAAAGCTGCCGGCACAGTTGCAGTAATTTCCTGCGGCTGGGACCCGGGAATGTTTTCACTAAACCGCCTTTATGCTTCCTGCATACTGCCTGAGGGTCGTGATTACACCTTCTGGGGCAAGGGCGTAAGTCAGGGGCACTCTGACGCAATACGTCGTGTTGAGGGTGTAGTTGATGCCAAGCAGTACACCATTCCTGTGGATGTAGCGCTCGATGCTGTTCGCTCAGGCGCAAATCCTGACCTGACAACAAAGCAAAAACACACAAGAGAGTGCTTTGTGGTGGCGGCAGATGGCGCAGACAAGGCAAAAATCGAAAAAGAAATAAAAGAAATGCCCAACTATTTTGCTGATTATGACACAACGGTTCACTTTATCACACAGGAAGAGCTTGATAAAAACCACAGTGGTATTCCCCACGGCGGTTTTGTTATAAGAAGCGGGAAAACAGGCAAAAATTCAGAAAATACACACATTATCGAGTACAGCTTAAAGCTTGACTCAAATCCTGAATTTACAGCGTCAGTCCTTGTTGCCTGTGCACGCGCAGCGTATAAAATGCACGCTGAGGGTATGAAAGGTGCTAAGACTATGTTTGATATTGCGCCTTGCTACCTCTCATCAAAATCTAATGAAGAACTAAGAAAAGAAATGTTATAATAAAAAGGGGCTGTAGCAAAATGCGCACACCACACAAG
>JAZQBQ010000071.1:0-12007 GCA_045545755.1 Congzhengia sp.
AAGCGTGACGACGGAAGTTATATCCTTCACAGAATAGTGGGAGAAAAAAACGGGGCATTTTATACAATGGGAGATTATGAAACAAAAAAGGAATACCCTGTGTATCCTGAACAGATTGTGGCTAAAGCTTCCGGCTTTTACCGCAAGGAAAAATTTATTGATTGTAAGAGTACATTTTACAGACTTTATAAGTTTTTTTGGACACACACTTTGTTTTTACGTCCCTTTTTACTCAACTGTATTGCAGATATAGGAAAAAATAAAAAAAGAATGTTGAAAGTAAAGTAAATTTATGGTATATTATAGTTTATGAACTCAAAAGAGGAGAGGTTAAGATGTTAGACATCAGATTTGTAAAAGAAAATCCTGAATTAGTAAAAGAAAATATTAAAAAGAAATTTTCTGACCATAAGCTTCCTTTGGTTGATGAAGTTATTGAACTTCATGATAAAAAATTGGAAGTTACACAGCGTGCAGACACACTTCGTGCAAACAGAAATAAAATAAGCAAAGAAATTGGTGCGCTAATGGGTCAGGGCAAGCGTGATGAAGCTGAAGCAATGAAAAAATTAGTTTCCGACCAGGCTGAAGAGTTAAAGGCTTTAGCGGAGGAAGAAACAGTTTTAGAAGAAAAAATCAGAAAGAATATGCTTTCTATTCCCAATATTATTGACGATAGCGTTCCGATAGGTAAAAACGATGAGGAAAACGTAGAAGTTGAGCAGTTTGGAGAAAAGACCTGCCCCGACTTTGAAATTCCTTACCATATGGATATTATGGAGAAATTCGCAGGTATAGATAAAGAATCCGCAGGCAGAGTTGCAGGCGAAGGCTTTTACTATCTGATGGGCGATATCGCAAGACTTCACAGTGCAGTATTAGCTTATGCCCGTGACTTTATGATAGACAAGGGCTTTATCTATCACATTCCGCCCTTTATGATTAGAAGCAACGTTGTAACAGGTGTTATGAGTTTTGAAGAAATGGATGCAATGATGTACAAGATTGAGGGCGAGGACCTCTACTTAATCGGTACATCAGAACATTCAATGATTGGTAAATTTATTGATACATTAACAGATGAAGCAAAGCTTCCTATGACACTCACCAGCTATTCTCCCTGCTTCCGTAAGGAAAAGGGTGCTCACGGTATTGAGGAGCGCGGTATTTATCGTATCCATCAGTTTGAAAAGCAGGAAATGATTGTTGTATGTAAGCCTGAGGACAGTATGGAATGGTTCCATAAGATGTGGTGCTACAGTGTAGAGCTGTTCCGTTCTTTAGATATTCCTGTTCGTACACTTGAGTGCTGCTCAGGCGATTTAGCTGATTTAAAGGTTAAATCATACGACGTCGAGGCTTGGTCTCCCAAACAGCAGAAATACTTTGAGGTTTGCTCATGCTCAAATTTAGGCGACGCTCAAGCAAGAAGACTTGGCATCAGAGTAAAGAATGATGACGGCAAAAAGTACTTTGCTCACACACTTAACAACACAGTTGTTGCTCCTCCCAGAATGTTGATTGCGTTCTTAGAGAATAACTTAATGTTTGACGGCGAAAAGTATAGCGTAAAAATCCCCGAAGCTTTAAGACCTTATATGGGCGGCAAAGAAGTTATTACAGAGAAATAATTAAAGAAAGACTTGGCTTATGCCAAGTCTTTTTCTTGTCTTTTTTTAATTCTCCGCCAATTATAAAACCCATACAAGTCATTTGCCAAAAACATTACAAAGCACAGAATCATAGGAATGTATGATGGGTTGACGATTGATGCTAAAATCCATAAAGTAATCAACACGATGTCATTTGCTGCATAGCCTATGCCGTAATATGGACTTCGCATAAATGTCATATATGATGCCAGAAAGCTTGTAGCAACTGAAACTGTACTGAATATGAGATTTGCTGTATTAAAGTGCTTCAGTATAAAGTAAAAGACAACTGTTACAACAAAAGCCAGCGCCCACATAATGGCACACTGTCCTTTGGTCATTTTGCTGACTGTAACTTCTTTTGTATTCTGATAGGGGTGGCGCATCCATGAAATTATTGCCATCACAGATAGAGGAGCACTCATACACAGGCAAATAATAACTTCGCCAAAGTATCGGAAATAAAAAGAAATAATTCCGTAAAAAACCGCAAAAATAAAACAGAGTACTTGTCCGATGACATATCCCTTTGCCACAAATATCAAAGCGGTTACGCCAATCAGTGATGCGATTAATGTGAGATAGTCCTTTTCCTCGGGAAAAAGAAAGGAAAAGCACACCACAATAACAGATGTTATCCATAATATAAATTCAAATTTTGTTAAATCACGAAATGGATTTTTCATAATTTCTCCTTTAAAAAAGCACTCGGAGCGCATCTTCTAAGACCTGACGATACGCCGCGAATGCTTAACATTCCTACCCGGTGGCAGATTATTTTTTAGGTTTACTGTAATTCAATATTATAATGCCTAATGAAACCAATGTCAAGGTTATTAATAAATTCAGCGTAGACACATTTGCTGATTCTGTCAGCATAAGTTTTGAAAGTATAGCACCGAAAACCGGTGTGGTGAAGCTGAATATTGAAACCTTTGACACGGGGTTGTGCTTGAGTAGCACTCCCCACAGAGCGTATGCAATAGCAGAAAGGCATGAAAGATAGAAAAGCACTCCTGCGCCAGCCAAAGAAGTGACTACAATATTTCCGCCAAAAATAAGCCCTACAGCTATCATAAATATACCACCCATAATAAACTGGTAACCGCTGATTACTACGGGGTCCTCGTCTTTTGAGAAGAGCTTAATCATAACCGATGAAAAAGCATAGGAGACAGATGAAAAGAAAACAAAGCAGTCACCTGTAAAATTCATGTTGAGGTCAAGTCCGTTAAGATTTATAACAACGATACCGGCAAAGCCTAAAATGCAGGCAATTACTTTTTTAAGTGAAAGCTTTTCTGTGCGAAATATAAGACTTGCTATCAATATGGTACAAAAAGCGTTGGCGCCTGTGATAACTGTGCCTTTAACGCCAGAGGTGTTTGCAAGTCCCACATAGAAAAATATGTACTGTATAACAGTCTGAAAAGCCGCAACGATTGCAACTTTACCTAAATTTTTCTTTTTGGGATATAAAAATTTCTTTCTTGCAATACTGTAAATCAACACAGTAAGTATGCCGGCAAGAGTAAATCTGATGCCTGCAAAGAGTATAATTGAGGGTGTATTATTTACAGGGAGCAAAAGCTCATATCCCGTCTTTATAAAAGGCGTGGCGCTGCCCCAAAGGGCGCAACAAAGGAGAGCAGCAAGAGCCACAAAAGCCGTGTTTGTAAAGAGTGTATTTTTTGTTTTCATTTATATTCTCCTGATTAATTTAATAAGTAAATAGTATTATATAATTTTTTGTGCAAAAATGCAAATCATTTTGCTACAGCCTCTTTGGTATTATGAAATTAAAAGCTTTTGGTACAATTTCAAATTCTATTGTATCTGCACTTTGGATTTCTCCGTCAACACAAATTTTGAAGTTCTGTGTGTTAGGTGTTATTTTTATTTTTTTACACTTCGTATTGTATATTATGTTTTCAATATTTTTAAGCTTTATGTGTGTGCCTTTCATATAGCGGGGGAGAAGCGGAATGAAACTTCTTCTCGGGATGTCATAAATCACATTAACATTTATATATCCGTCGCTTATTTCAGCAAGAGGGTTACTCATAATGCCTCCGCCGCAGAATTTGCCGTTGGCAATGGCGGTTAAAAGCACAGGACCATTGTGAAGTTGCTCACCGTCAATTTCTATCTTTAAATCAGCACCTTTTTTCTTGACGAGCATTACAAAAATAGATGCAAAATAGGCAAGAGAACCTGAAATAAGAGGCTTTTTCTTCATATATGCGGCATAGTCTGCCACATTACAGTCAAAGCCGATGTTAAACATATTTGCGCACAGACGTGTAACCCCGCTTGTGGTATAGCGGATAGCGTCACACTTGGTGGCAGCGGCGCTAACCTGGTGTTCAACTGCCGTGAAGTCAGCGTCAAAATTTCGGCAAAAGTCATTTCCCGTACCCATAGGAAATACTCCGATTTCAGCATCTGAATAATTTGCAATGCCGTTTAACACTTCGTTAAATGTTCCGTCGCCGCCGCAGGCGATAAAGCGTGCTTTGCCCTTTTGTTCGCAGTAATTACGCACAAAGTTCTCTGCGTCGCCGACAGATTTCGTTATATAAGTTTTTGCATCTGTTGAGTTTATTCTCTCTATTAAATTATCAATATTTTTTCCTTGTCCCGCCTTGGGATTTATGATAAAAATTGTATCCATAAAGCACCTCATAAAATATCTTATTCAATTGTAACATTTTTGATGCTTTTTATCAACAAATTTCGACAAAAAATCATAATATCAGGACTTTTGGTTAAAGTATTTGATTTTATATTCTGTGTATGATATACTAAATTGTAGAAAATGAAAGAACAAAAGGCGTTGATAACCATGTTAAGCGGTAACGCACTCAAAATAATAGCCGCTGTCTGTATGCTTGTAGACCATATGGGGCTGCTTCTTTTTCCTGATTTAGAAATTATGCGTATAATGGGCAGAATAGCATTTCCTATATTTGCATATATGATAGCAGAGGGGTGTCAGCATACAAAGAGCAAACTGCGGTACTTCGGCACGATTTTTTCTCTGGCTGTGGTATTTCAAACTGTGTATTACATCACAACACGTGATATGTACCTAAGTATCCTTTTTACATTCTCGCTGTCGGTAATAACGATTTTCGCACTGCAGTATTTTAAGAAAAAGCAGAATGTTTCTGCGGCGCTGCTTTTTGAGCTGGTCGTGATAATCGTGTATGCACTCAACAGAAAGCTTCATATAGACTATGGCTTCTGGGGATGTATGACGCCTGTTTTTGCAAGTCTTTTTCGAGATGTAAAAAAGCTTGACAAGCGTATAATTCACATCGCTATGACGGCAATATGTTTAGTGATTTTAGCCCTTGAATATAAAGGAGTGCAGATGTATGCACTTCTTTCAGTTCCAATTTTGTTGCTTTATTCAGGCAAGCGGGGAAAATGGCGAATGAAATACTTTTTCTATATCTTTTACCCCACGCATTTGGTAATACTTCACACAATAGCAATGTTGATAAATTAATAAAGAGCCAACTTACGTTGGCTCTTTATTAATTTGCATTTATAATTTCAATATCAGTTGCAATAAATATTAAATCTCTCTTTTCGTAATAGAGCTTAAGCATTGTACCAATCATAATCTGCAGATTGTTTTTATCCTTGTTAAAGATATCAATTTTTCTTTGCACTTCGGGTGAAATAACAAACTCGTATTCCTTGCCCTCGATCATAATCTTCAAAAAGTCAGTTCCCATAACGGAAAGACCGCCTGTGGCTGTCAGTAGTCCGCCGACTTCCTCTCCAAAAGCCCCTTCAGGCTTTGTGATGTTTGGGTTAAACTCAGCTACGGGAAGTGAAACTACATTTCCTTCTTTCTTGCTGCCGCAGGCACTAAAAACAGAAACTGCACAAATAACACATAAAATCAATGAAATAATCTTTTTTGTCATAATCTTTACCTAATCCTATCTTTAATATTTTCATTGTAAAACTTAGCAAAAAAACTAAGTAAATAATCGTATATCACAAAAATCACTTCAGCTACAATTACCACCAAAAGCAGGTGAGTCATTATGATGTTAAAAATTGCACCGAAGGATATGCGCTGCACTAGAATATATTTTACCACAAAATAAGCAATAATCAATAGTGTTGTAAAAAATAAAATTTTTACTATCCACTCAAGCCACACCTTATCAATTTTTTCGATGTAGAGCTTTACCATAGGGTAATACCCCAAAAGTGCGATAAATAAAAGCACCTGGAACTTAAATGGTATCAGTAATATTGCCAGAATGGAGGTTGCCGCATATTGTAACCACCCATAGCGTGAGCCGCATTGTGACACGGTAACCAGTATACACATAGATGTAATGGCAAGTAGTGCAATTCTTCCTGTTGGCAGGTATGCCGAGCCAAAAAGACACACAAGTGCTAGAGCTGTCATAATAGAGGCTACTGTAAATTTTTTAGTCATTTTACCACCTCATCAGCAACAAGGAATTAAATCTCCGCCCATACATTCACAGCAACAGTCAGCACAAAGTAAATTTCCACAGCAGTTACACATATCTGTATTATTCATTGTACCACCTACGTCACGGTACTGGCGAGTCTGACTTTCCAATGCTTGGAGCATACGCCTGTATTCTAGATTGCCCGGGTTTAAATTAACTGCCTGACGTATAAAGTTAATGCCCTGAGCGTGCCAGCCGCGTCGTACACAGATTACGCCCTTTAAATAAAACCACTCGGCGTTTCTTGTTGACATACTGTCAAGGATTTGCTCTGCCTGCTCATAGGATGCCAAATCTATTAAGTTACGCACCTTTGCAAACTCGCCTGCGCCGCCGGAAGATGTGCCTGTGTTGTATGATGAACTGTGGGCGCCGCCTGTGAGAGTGTCGTAGGCTTCGTTAATTTCTTTGAATTTTTCAGCAGCCAAATCCGCCAGAGGGTTTCCTACATATCTGTCGGGATGATACTGCTTTGCCAGCTTTCTGTAAGCAGATTTTATTTCGTCCTGTGTGGCGTTTTTGGATACGCCCAAAACTTCATAAGGGTCACGCATTTTTTATTTCTCCTTCTATGGTTTTGTCAAGAACACCTGACAAACCAAGGTATATAATATTGTCTAAAATTGGTTTGTTTATTTTCAAATCAAGCAGTTCGTAGCTATTGGCAAGACTGCTTAAATTAAATGTAAGAAGCTCACGTAAATCTTCTCTGTCATGAACGCCTTTTGCCAGTAAGAATGGGTTAAAGGATTTTTTCTTTTTGTCCTTTTCCATATCTTCATAAGCGTCAAGTATATAGATAAACCGCCCTAACATATAGCCGATATGGGCAAGTATGCGTTTGTCTGTTTCGTTTTCTAAAAAGTCAGGAACAAACAAAATCTCCAAAAGATGGGCAAACACGTCAGATAACCTGTCAATGTCCGATACTTTATCTTTCTCTAAAACGCTCAATTTATTTATCTGGCGGCGGCAATCATCAAAAAGCGCTCCGTAGCGCTTTTTTAGTTTTTTCTTTGCGCCCAGCAATACAAAATATGTAAGTGCTGCCTTTATTGAATGCTCGTCACGCATATCGTCTTCTAACTTTAAAAGGGCTAAAATTATCATAGCTGCCGCCGAATAAGAAAGGCTTCTGTTTGGCTTCATTATGGGTTTTTTTTTGGCAGGGTGGGCGATACAGCGCTCAAGTGTGCAATCGTATTCGTCCTCTGTCACAGAAAAAAGCAGAAGCGCTAAAAAAACAGAGTCATAATTTAAGCCAAATCGGGAAAAATATCCATATTCACTTTTCAGTGTTTTACAAAGACCGCAGTAGTAGGACTTGTATACGTTGTATTCACGTACCCGCAGCTCGTCTTTATTTACCTTAACGTAACCGAACATTTTCTTCACCAAAAACAGTATATCACAAATTCAGTAAAAAATCATCAACAAATTGTAAATATTTCTCTTGAATTTTTCCTGAATTTGTACTATAATATACAGATGTGGTTTTATGTATAAAAAGTTTATAATATTTATGAGGTGATAAATTATGAAATTAACAGTTGAGGACATTAATGTAAAAGGCAAAAAAGTCTTGGTTCGTTGCGACTTTAACGTGCCATTGAACGAAAAACTGGAAATTACAGACGAAAACAGAATCGTAGGTTCACTTCCTACAATCAAGTATCTTATTGAAAATGGTGCAAAGGTTATCCTTTGCTCACATATGGGTAAGCCCAAGGGCGAGCCTAAGCCAGAATTGTCTTTGGCACCTGTTGCTAAAAGCTTGTCAGAAAAGTTAGGCAAGGAAGTTATCTTTGCTGCTGATGACAACGTAGTAGGCGACAATGCTAAAGCTGCAATCGAAGCTATGGCAGAGGGCGACGTAGTTTTACTTCAGAACACACGTTACAGAGCAGAAGAAACAAAGAACGTTGACGAATTTTCTAAAGAATTGGCGTCTTTAGCTGACGTATTTGTAAACGACGCTTTTGGTACGGCACACCGTGCACACTGCTCAAACGTAGGTGTTTCACAGTACGTAGAATGTGCTGTTGCAGGCTACTTAATTGAAAAAGAAATCGAATTTTTGGGAAACGCAGTAAACTCTCCCGTTCGTCCCTTAGTGGCAATTTTGGGTGGTTCTAAGGTTTCTTCAAAAATTTCAGTTATCGAAAACTTATTAAAGAAGGTTGATAAACTCATCATCGGCGGCGGTATGGCTTACACATTCTTTGCAGCTCAAGGTAAAACAACAGGTACATCATTACTTGAGCCTGACTACATTGATTACGCAAAGAAGATGTTAGAAGCGGCTGGCGATAAAATTTTACTTCCTATTGACACAGTTGTTGCTAAAGAATTTAACAACGATGCAGAATCAATGGTTGTAGAAGGAAACATCCCCGAAGGCTGGATGGGTCTTGACATCGGTCCTAAGTCTATTGAACTCTTCTCTCAGGCAATCAAAGATGCTAAGACAGTAGTTTGGAACGGACCTATGGGCGTATTCGAAATGCCTAACTTCGCTAAGGGTACAAACACAATTGCTACTGTATTAGCTAGCTTAGACGCTACAACAGTTATCGGCGGCGGCGACAGCGTTGCTGCAGTTAACCAGGCAGGCTTAGGTAGTAAAATGAGCCACATTTCAACAGGTGGCGGCGCATCCTTAGAATACTTAGAAGGCAAAGACCTTCCCGGTATCGTTTGCTTAACAGATAAATAATTTCATAAATTGGAGGACATAAGAATGGCAAGAAAGAAGATTATCGCAGGCAACTGGAAGATGAATAAAACTCCTTCTCAGGCTGCTGAATTAATTAAAGAACTTATCCCTGTAGTAAAAGATAGTGATGCAGACGTAGTTATCTGCACACCTGCTATTGATTTGAGCATTGCTACAGAAATGACAAAGGGCACAAATATTGCAGTTGGCGCTGAAAACATGCATTGGGAAGAAAGTGGTGCATACACCGGCGAAATCGCAGCTGATATGTTATTAGATTTAGGCGTTCAGTACGTTATCATCGGTCACTCAGAAAGACGTGAATACTTTGCTGAAACTGACGAAACAGTAAATAAGAAAGTAAGAAAAGCTTTAGAAAAAGGCTTAACACCTATTATGTGCTGCGGCGAAACCTTAGAGCAGAGAGAAGCAGGCGTTATGGCTGAACATATCCGTATGCAGATTAAATTAGATATGGCAGAAATTGAAGCTTCCGACGCTAAAAAGGTAGTTATCGCTTACGAGCCTATCTGGGCTATCGGTACAGGTAAGACCGCTACAGCTGACCAGGCTGAAGAAGTTTGTGCACTTATCCGTGAAACAATCGCTGAACTCTACGATGCTCCCACAGCAGAAGCTATCCGTATCCAGTACGGCGGCAGTATGAATGCATCAAATGCGGCTGAACTTTTATCTAAGCCCAACATTGATGGCGGTTTAATCGGCGGCGCATCATTAAAAGCTTTAGATTTTTCAAAGATTACAAATTGGAATAAATAATTAAAAAAGACTGCGTGAGCAGTCTTTTTTAAAGGAGAATAAATATGAAAAAACCTTTATTATTATGTATTATGGATGGCTTCGGCATTAACCCTGAAAAAACAGGCAATGCTGTAGATATGGCAAATACCCCCAACCTTGATAAATTGTTCGCAACATACCCCAACACAGCTCTTTCGGCAAGCGGTATGGCAGTAGGTCTTCCTGACGGACAGATGGGAAACAGTGAAGTTGGTCACACAAACATCGGCGCAGGCAGAATTGTTTATCAGGAATTAACAAGAATTACAAAATCAATCGCTGACGGCGACTTTTTTGAAAACGAAGCACTCCTTGCTGCAGTAGAAAATTGCAAAAAAAATGATAGTGCTTTCCACATTATGGGACTTGTGTCCGACGGCGGCGTTCACAGCCACAATACACACATCTACGGTATTGTTGAGATGGCAAAGCGTGCAGGTCTTTCTAAAGTATTTATTCATTGCTTCTTAGACGGACGTGACGTTCCTCCCTCATCAGGCAAGGATTTTGTTACCGAGATGGCAGAGAAGTTAGAAGAAATCGGCGTAGGCAAAATCGCAACAGTTATGGGCAGATACTACGCTATGGACAGAGATAACCGTTGGGACAGAGTGGAGAAAGCCTACAACGCAATGGTAAAAGGTGAGGGCGAGACCGCTGCCTGCGGCATTTGTGCAGTTGCAAACTCTTATGAGAAGGAAGTTACAGACGAATTTGTTGTTCCTACAGTTATAGTTGAAAATGGCGAGCCTGTTGGTGTGATTTCTGAAAATGACAGTGTAATTTTTGCAAACTTCCGCCCCGACAGAGCAAGAGAAATCACAAGAACAATCGTTGATCCTGAATTCACAGGTTTTGAAAGAAAGTTCTTCAACACATACTTTGTATGTATGACACAATATGATAAAACAATGCCCAATGTTGACGTGGCATTTAAACCTCAGGTTTTAACAAACACATTAGGTGAGTACTTAAGTATTAAGGGCAAGAAACAGTTAAGAATAGCAGAAACCGAAAAATACGCCCATGTTACATTCTTCTTTAACGGCGGTGTTGAAAAGGTTTCTGAGGGCGAGGACAGAGCGCTGATTAACTCTCCCAAGGTTGCTACCTATGACTTACAGCCCGAAATGAGTGCTTTTGAGGTTACAGACAAGTTAATGGAAGAACTCGACAACAAGGACTTAGACGTTATTATCTTAAACTACGCAAACTGCGATATGGTAGGTCACACAGGCATTATCGACTGTGCAGTAAAGGCAGTTGAAACAGTTGATGAGTGCGTTGGCAGAGTAGCTGAAAAAATACTTTCAATGGGCGGCGCAATGTTAATTACTGCTGACCACGGCAACGCTGACCAGATGATTGACCCTGACTCTAAGGGACCCTTTACAGCGCACACGACATTCCCTGTTCCCTTTATTGTGTTAGGCTGTGGCGATGTTAAGCTTCGTGATGACGGTGTTTTGGCTGATATTGCTCCCACAATGCTCAAAATTTTAGAGCTGGAACAGCCTGTTGAAATGACAGGAAAAAGTATAATTGAATAATATTTTTCAATTAAAATGCACATTCTAAACTCAGAATGTGCATTTTTTTAATGCAAAAATTTGGAGGTAAAAATGGATTATATTGAAATTGCAGATGTTTATGCCAGAGAAATTTTAGACTCACGAGGCAACCCCACCGTTGAAGCAACTGTTGTGACGGAGGAGGGAGTAGTTTCCCGTGCGTCAGTTCCCTCAGGTGCATCTACAGGTGCTTTTGAGGCGGTGGAACTGCGTGATGGCGACAATGACCGCTACAAGGGCTTAGGTGTAAAAAACGCAGTATCAAAAGTAAACAATGAAATAGCGGATAGCATCATCGGTGTGAACGTTTTAAACCAAAGAGAAATAGATAGAATTATGATAAAGGAAGACGGCACAGAAAACAAAGCAAATTTCGGTGCAAATGCCATACTTTCTGTATCCTTAGCCTGTGCAAAAGCTGCTGCAAATTCTTTGGGGCTAAGTCTTTATCGTTACATTGGAGGTGCTAATGCTCACACCTTGCCTGTTCCTATGATGAACATTTTAAACGGCGGTAAGCACGCCGACAATAGTGTAAATCTTCAGGAATTTATGATAATGCCTACAGGCGAAAAGGATTTTTGCGAGGCTATAAGAAAATCAACAGAAGTTTTTCATAGCTTAAAAAAAGTCTTAAAAGGAAAAAACTACTCAACTGCCGTTGGCGATGAGGGCGGCTTTGCACCAAATTTAAAATCCGATGAAGAGGCTCTGCAGCTCATTTGTGAGGCTATAGAAAAAGCGGGCTACACCCCCGGT
>JAZQBQ010000072.1:0-2763 GCA_045545755.1 Congzhengia sp.
AAAAGAGTTGGAATTACTGCAGGTGCCTCTACTCCTGCGGTCATAATAAAGGAGGCTATTGGTAAGATGGAAAATTTTGAAAGCTTTGAAGCCTTGATGGAAGAGTCTTTAAAAACTCTTAACACAGGCGACATCGTAAAAGGCACGGTAATCGAGGTAAGACCCAACGAGGTTATCGTAGATTTAGGTGCAAAGCAGGATGGATTTATTCCGGCTGGCGAGATTTCAGACGACCCCAACGCTACAACAGATTCTGTTTGCAAGGTTGGCGATGAAATCGAGGTATTTGTTGTTCGCGTTAATGACGCTGACGGCAACATTATGTTGTCAAAGAGAAAGCTTGACACAGTAAAAACTTGGGAAAATGTGAAGAAAGCACAGGACGAAGGCGAAGTTTTAGAAGGCAAAGTAACAGAACTTGTTAACAAGGGTATGATTGTTAACTACAAAGGTTACAAGGTTTTCGTTCCCGCGTCACAGGCATCTGAAAAGAGAGATGCAGACCTTTCTGATTTTGTAGGAAAGGTAGTTGCTTTCAAAATCATTGATATAAATGACAGGAGGAAACGTTTAGTTGGTTCAGTAAGAGTTATTCTCGACGCTCAGAAAAAAGAGCTCGAAGAAAAATTCTGGGCATCAGCTGCAGTTGGCAATGTGTACACAGGTGTTGTAAAATCAATTACAAACTTCGGTGCTTTTGTTGACATCGGCGGTGTTGACGGCTTAGTTCACATTTCAGAGCTTAGCTGGAAGCGCATCAAGCACCCCTCAGAAGTTGTTTCTGTAGGCGACTCTATCGAAGTTTATATCAAAGACATTAAAGAAGACACAAAGAAAATTTCTTTAGGCTTCAAAAAAGCTGAGGACAACCCCTGGGAAGTTGTAAAGTCTAAGATTGCATTAGGCGAGCCCGCAACAGTTAAAATCGTAAGAATTATGCCTTACGGTGCTTTTGCTGAAATCATCCCCGGCGTTGACGGCTTAATCCATATTTCTCAGATCGCTAACCGCAGAATTGACAATCCCGCAGCTGAACTCAAAATCGGCGAGAGCGTTGAAGCTAAGGTTACAGAAATCGACTGGGAAAAGAAAAAGATTGCACTTTCTATTCGTGCTCTTTTACCCGTTGAGGAGGCTCCTGTAGAGGAAGCTGCTCCTGTTGAAGAAGCGCCCGCAGCAGAAGAAGTTGCAGAAGAAGCTGCTCCTGCTGAAGAGGTTGTTGCAGAAGAAGTTGCAACAGAAGAATAATTTATTCTCAAAAAAAATTGGGGTTGTGGTACAAGCCACAACCCTGTTTTTGTAAGGCGGTGATATACTGTGAAAATAAAAGGTGCTATTTTTGATTTGGACGGTACTATAATTGATTCTATGCCTATGTGGTATTCCCTGTACGGAAATTACCTGACAACTGCGCGTGTTGAGCCTACGGCTGAGCTTTTGGATTTTTTGCGCCACGCATCTATTCCAATGGCAGCGAAACGTTTCTCTCAAGAATTTAATCTGGGAACAGCACGAGAAATAGAAGCCGCACTTTATGCACACGTTGCCGATTATTACAAAAACAGAGCAACAATCCGCCCCAATGTAGATAAGCTGATACGCGCACTCCATAACGCAGGCATTAAAATGTGCGTTGCCACAGCAACAGAGTCGGGACACGCAAAAAACGCCCTTTTACACACAGGGCTTTATGATTATTTCTGCGACGTGTTGTCCTGCAAGGACTTAGGCATTGAAAAAAACAAGCCTGATATATACTTTGCAGCGTTAAACCGTTTGGGCGTTGAGCAGAGCGATGCAGTTGTCTTTGAGGATGCTCTCCACGCAGTAGAAACGGCAAAATCAGCAGGTTTTTGTGTTGTTGCAATATATGAGCAGAACGTAGAAAATCACGAGCGTGTAAAAAAACTGTGCGATAGATATATCTATGATTACGAAGAATTGCTAAAATAAAAGAGTTCGCCGATGGCGAACTCTTTTATTATTAATTTCTCTATTGCGCCTTTTGCCAGATTTCTGGAGGCTAATATTTTCTCATCTGCCTCATCAGGTGTGAACATTACACTAACATAAATATCATCTATAACGAATTTCATATCTGTAAGAGCTTTGCTGTCCGATAATCTAACTGCGACAGGAACATCATTGCGATACACAATGTCCTCTTCGGGGAGTTTCGACAAATCAACATAATCTGAAATATCTGCAAAAAAGTCCTTTGGCAAAAATCTTTCAAGATTTGCCTTGTCAAAGAGAATTATATCTCCCTTTGCCTCACTCATTGCCGCCTCAAACTGCGATATAGAAAGCCGGTCATTGTCGCCTGTGGCGCCTTCTGTTATATAGTAGCTGGAACTTTTGACAGCAATATCGCCATTGCCGTCAACGTCAGTAACTACGTCCTCCAACTGCTTGTCAAGATTATAATCCTCCGTAGTCATAGGACGGGCAAAAACAGAAATTGCAATAAAATCATAGTCACGATTATCTGTGTTGGCATTAACAAAGCCTATCCCTGCAATTACGGCAATCGCAAGAACAATTGCCGCTACTACCTTCCACTTGTGATAATACCAAAAATTATCTATTGCCTCAAATGCGGTCATTTTTTTCTTCTCGCTCATAACAAAACCTCTGTTACTTGCCCAAAGTTTTCATTGTGGGGAAGAGCAACACATCACGGATTGCTGCAGAGTCGGTAAGGAGCATACACATACGGTCGATACCGAAACCGATACCGCCTGTGGGGGGCATACCGATTTC
>JAZQBQ010000073.1:0-13964 GCA_045545755.1 Congzhengia sp.
CGCTCGATTTCGATTTTCGCGATACCGGCAGCATACAGTTTATTCTTTAAGAATTTTCTTAATTTATAATCTTCAACCAGGTAATCACCGAAGTCCTTATCATTTGCGAACCACTTTGAATCCCAGTCTTTAATTACGCCTACTCTTAAACCGTGCGGATTAACTTTCTGTCCCAAACCGACTTACCTCCTTCATTTAATTTTACT
Source organism: Congzhengia sp. (assembly GCA_045545755.1). Classification (GTDB taxonomy): domain Bacteria; phylum Bacillota; class Clostridia; order UBA1381; family UBA9506; genus Congzhengia. Next base: position 207 of record JAZQBQ010000073.1, read on the forward strand.
TTTCAAGCTCTTTAAGCAGTATTGTGATGTGGCTTGTTCTTTTTCTGATTCTAAACGCTCTGCCCTGTGCTCTGGGTCTAACACGCTTGAGTGTGGGACCCTGGTTTGCAAAGATTTCTGCAACATACAGGTTGTTTTTGTCCATGTTGTGGTTGTTTTCAGCATTTGCGATAGCTGATGCAAGTAACTTTATGAGTAATTCACTTGCAGCTTTGGGTGTGTTCTTTAAGATACCCATAGCAACATCAACAGGTTTATTTCTGATCATATCAATTACGATCTTAACTTTTCTTGATGAAATACGAGCGTAACTAAGTTTTGCTCTCGCTTCCACTATAACTCCTCCTCTCTTAAAAGGAAATATTATTTACCGCTTGTTTTATTGCCGGCATGGCCTTTGTATGTTCTTGTGGGTGCAAACTCACCGAGCTTGTGACCAACCATATCTTCTGAAATGAACACCGGAACGTGTTTTCTTCCGTCGTGTACGGCAATTGTATGTCCTACCATATCAGGGAAAATGGTTGAGCTTCTTGACCATGTCTTTAAAACTCTTTTTTCATTTGTTTCGTTCATTTTCATGATGCGAGCTAAAAGCTTTGCATGCACGAAAGGTCCTTTTTTAACCGATCTACTCAATTTAAATCCTCCTTCGCCATATATTCCCGAGGGAGTTCCTCGATATATCGTTACGAAATATTATTTATCGTTTCTTCTCTTAACAATGAACTTGTCGTTAAGATTCTTTTTCTTTCTTGTCTTAAGACCAAGTGCAGGCTTACCCCAAGGTGTAACAGGACCGGGTCTACCAACAGGTGAACGACCTTCACCACCACCGTGGGGGTGATCGCAGGGGTTCATTACAGAACCACGAACTGTAGGTCTCCAACCCATGTGACGTTTTCTACCAGCTTTACCGATAGATACGTTTTCATGATCCAAGTTACCAATCTGACCGATTGTAGCCATGCAGTTAAGAGCAATAAGTCTAACTTCGCCTGAGGGAAGTCTAACCTGAGCATACTTACCTTCTTTAGCCATAAGCTGTGCGCTAGCGCCTGCTGTTCTTACTAACTGACCACCTTTACCGGGCTGAAGCTCGATGTTGTGGATGATTGTACCAACAGGGATGTTAGCGATGTGCATTGCGTTACCGGGCTTGATATCAGCACCAGCAGGATCTGTAACTAACTCCATACCGTCTGTTACGCCTAAGGGTGCTAAGAAATATCTCTTTTCGCCGTCTTCGTACTGAACTAATGCAATGTTTGCTGATCTGTTAGGATCGTATTCAATACCGATAACCTTTGCTACACCAACTTTATTTCTCTTAAAGTCGATGATTCTGTATTTTCTTCTGTTGCCGCCGCCTCTGTGACGAACGGTGATTCTGCCATAGTTGTTTCTACCGCCTGCTTTGTTTAAAGATTCAAGTAATGATCTTTCAGGTTCTGACTTTGTGATTTCCTCAAATGTGGAAACTGTCATAAAACGTCTAGCAGGTGAGGTAGGATTGTATCTTTTTGTCGGCATATCCTAATTCACTCCTTATTATTAATTAAACCATGCTCTCGAAGAATTCGATTGTTTTGCTGTCAGCTGTAAGCTTAACTACTGCCTTTTTGTAAGCAGCACGTCTGCCTTCGAATCTTCCCATTCTCTTGAGCTTGCCGTCGAAGTTCATTGTTGTAACCTTTTCAACTTTTACGTCGAAGATTTCTTCAACAGCTTTTTTAATTTCAACTTTGTTAGCGTCTGTAGCCACTTTGAATGTGTACTTCTTATCAGCGATCATATCCATACTAGCTTCTGTAACTACAGGCTTAATGATAACGTCATAAGGGCTTTTCATTACGCGTACACCTCCCCTAATTTTTCGGCAGCGTCTTTAACCATGATTACTTTTTTGTACTTTAATAATTCGTACACGTTAACCATACCTACGTAAGACACGCCAACTCCGGGAATGTTTCTTGCAGAAAGATAAACCTGTTCGTTATTTTCTGAAAGAACAATAAGAGTTTTTTCTGTTACGTTTAAGTTCTTAAGCATTTCTGCTATTGTCTTTGTCTTGATTTCCTCAACTGTGATGTTGTCTAAGAAGAGCATTTCGTTATCAGCAAGTTTTGCAGATAATGCTGATCTCATTGCTAACTGCTTAATCTTCTTATTAACACTTGTTCTGTAGCTTCTCGGCTTGGGAGCGAATACTACGCCACCACCTGTCCACTGAGGGCTTCTTGTTGAACCCTGACGAGCACGACCTGTACCCTTCTGTCTCCAGGGTTTGATGCCGCCGCCGCGTACTTCAGCACGTGTGAGCGCACTCTGTGTACCCTGTCTCTGGTTGCCAAGGTAGCTAACTACTACTGTATGCATAGCTGACTTGCTGGGTTCGATACCGAACACTGCATCGTTTAATGCGAGCTTGCCAACTTCTTTACCTTCCATATTCAATAATGTTGCGTTAGGCATTTAACTTCCTCCTTTCGTATCCGTTATTTGTTATGCCTTAACAGAATCTTTGATGATTACCATGCCGCCCTTAGGACCGGGAATTGCGCCTTTGATTGCAATTACGTTCTTTTCAGCGTCTACTAATACTACTTCAAGATTCTGAATTGTTACTTTTTCAACACCGAGGTGACCAGCTAACTTCTTGCCCTTCATAACTCTTGAAGGTGTAGAACAAGCACCTAATGAACCGGGGCCTCTGTGGTAGCCTGAACCGTGTGTCATAGGACCTCTGTGTGCGCCCCATCTCTTAATGGGACCTGCATAACCTTTACCCTTTGTGATACCTGTTACGTCAACAGATTCACCGGCAGCGAATACATCTGCTTTGATTTCGTCGCCAACGTTCATTTCAGCGGCAGAATCTAACTTGAGTTCTCTTAAGTATCTCATGTAGCCTGTGCCAGCCTTTTTGAAGTGGCCCTGCATAGCCTTTGTGGTATGCTTTTCTTTCTTTTCGCCGAAACCAACCTGAACGGCTGAGTATCCGTCGTTCTCGATTGTTTTCTTCTGGATTACTCTGCAAGGACCTGCTTCAACAACAGTTACGGGAATCATAACGCCCTCTTCTGTGAAAAGCTGTGTCATGCCGAGCTTTGTGCCTAAAATTGCTTTCTTCATAAAAGCACCTCCTAAAATTGGTTATTGGTTTGCATTTTGCAAACGTGACCCTGAGTTTCACTCAAGGGTGCCTTTTGACAAACCGCTTAGCAGTTTGCTCAGTTCTTTATCTCGATGTCTACACCAGCGGGGAGTTCGATACGCATTAAAGCATCTACTGTCTTCGCTGTGGGCATTAAGATTTCGATGAGTCTTTTGTGAGTTCTCATTTCAAACTGTTCTCTTGAATCCTTGTACTTGTGAACAGCTCTTAAGATTGTTACGATTTCCTTCTTTGTGGGAAGCGGAATAGGGCCTGATACCTTAGCTCCGTTTCTTCTGGCTGTTTCAACAATCTTCTCAGCTGACTGGTCTAAAAGTACGTGGTCGTAAGACTTCAGTCTGATTCTCATTTTCTGGTTTGCCTGTGCCATTTGTGTTTCCTCCTTATAATTTTTGTGTCTGTGAATTGGAACGACAGCATCTTTTTTGAAAACCGAGCCGGGTGTTTTGCGGCATCTCATAAATAATGCCGAAAACCGTATCGGTCTCCGGGGTCAAGATGTGGTCTTCTTCTGCACAAACGGACACACGCGCAAAAAGGGCATAGTTGCCCCGTTTCTTGCTTATTGGTATTACCGTTTTTGCAATGACTCTGTCGCCCGGTTTCAATGAATCGGACATTCTCCATGGAAAAACCCGCTAAAGTGCGGCAACCTCCCACTTCCTCGTATGCCATGTCACAGCTCTTACATTATACCTTATATAATAGGGAAAAGCAAGTTTTTTTTGAATTTTGATGCAAAAAATATTTCACAAAGTTTTTCTGATATATTTTATATTTTTTGTGCAATATTACAACATCTTTTTTGGTATTGATACGGACATATTTTTATGGTATACTGTAAATATTGGAGGGCTTCTCATGAAATCACTTACCGTAACAAAAAACGACTCAGGTCAGCGACTTGATAAATTCTTAATTAAATATTTGTCATCTATGCCGAAAAGCTTAGTGTATAAGTCGCTACGCAAAAAGCGTGTTAAGGTAAACGGCAAGCGAGCTCACGAAGACCTTATATTAAATGAAGGAGATTTTTTAGAGCTTTACATAAACGACGAGTTTTTTGAAACAAAAGACGAAGCTCACGAATTTTTAAGTCTTACATCTGCCGAGCTTGATGTGGTTTATGAGGACGAGAACATCATTATCGTTAACAAGCCACAAGGCTTGTCCGTTCACGCAGACGAATCAAAAACTCCCGACACACTCATCAACAGAATACAGAAGTATCTCTATGACAATGGCGAATACAATCCCGATACTGATTTAACCTTTTCCCCTACCCTTGCCCACCGCATTGACAAAAACACTATGGGTTTGGTAATCGCTGCAAAGAACGCAGAGGCACTAAGGGTTCTAAACGAAAAGATTAAGTATAAGGAAATCCGTAAATTTTACTTGTGTATAATTAATGGTCATATTAATAAGGAAGATAGTACATTAAAGGCATATCATTTCAAAGATGAAAAGTCAAAGCTGGCGGTCATATCCGACACCAAAAAACCGAACTTTAAAGAAATGATAACTAAATATAAGGTAAAGAAAAAATATAAAAACCACGACCTTTTGGAAGTGGAATTAATTACAGGCAGAACACACCAGATAAGAGCACACTTTGCCCACATAGGACACCCCCTACTGGGCGACGGCAAGTACGGGCGTCTCGACAAAAACTCACTACTCCGCCGTCAGGCACTTATCGCCTACCGACTTATATTTGATTTTAAGACAGATGCTGGCGTTCTTTCCTATTTGAATAATGAGGAAATAAAAATCGCCCACCCACAATTAGTAACCAAAGAAATCGAGGAAAAACTATGAAAAAGATAACAAGCTTTACTGTTGACCACAGATACATTACCGAGGGAATTTATATTTCCCGTGTTGATGGCGCGGTTACAACTTACGATCTAAGGACAAGAAAGCCCAACTGCGGCGACTATATGGATAACAAAACGATGCACACCTTTGAGCATTTATTTGCAACTTATGTAAGAAACTCGGACATATCAGACGATGTTCTCTACTTTGGTCCTATGGGCTGCCAGACGGGATTTTATCTTTTGGTGCAGAATGCCGAAAACGATGTTGTCCGCAAAACAGTAATTGATGTGTTAAAAAAAATAGTTGCTCACACAGGCGAGGTTTTCGGCGCAAGCGAAATTGAATGCGGAAACTACAAGTCCCTAAACTTAGAGAGCGCAAAGCGCGAGGCTGTCCGCTATCTTGAAAGCTTAGAGAAAGACAATAACAACTTCAAATATCCGAAGGGAGAATAGACAATGATAGGAATTATAGGAGCTATGGGCATTGAGGTTCGTGCCCTTGCTGATTTATTGGAAGATAAAAAAAGTGAAACTATTTCAGGCGTTGAATATATATCAGGAAAAATCTACGGCAAAGACGTAGTCTTGGCTGTGTGCGGTATCGGTAAGGTATTTGCCGCAATTTGTGCTCAAACTATGGTTTTAAAATACAACCCCGATGTAATAATTAACACAGGCGTTGCAGGAACTTTGACAGACGCACTCTCTATCGGCGACATCGCCATAGCCGACAGCGTTGTTCAGCACGATATGGACACTTCTCCTCTGGGCGATCCTGTCGGGTTACTTTCGGGAATAAATATCGTAAAAATACCTGCAGACAAAAAGACTTGCGAAAAAATTGAAACTTGCGTAAAAGAAATCGGTGCAAATTATGAAACAGGAACTATCGCTTCGGGCGATCAATTTTTAGCAAGCAAAGAGGTAAAGGAGCGCATTGTAGCAAACTTCGGAGCTATCGCCGGCGAAATGGAGGGCGCGGCTGTCGGCCACGTTTGCTATGTGAACCAAAAGCCTTTTTGTGTATTGCGTGCAATATCTGATTGTGCCGATGGCTCGGGTGCTGAAAACTATATGGAGTTCTTAGGCAAAGCCGCAGAGAATGCGACGATGATAATGGCAAAATTCATTAAAGAATATTAAAAGCCTTGCCCCAAAAGGGGCAAGGCTTTTATATATCATATTTTTTCTTTATTCTATCTATGTTATCCATAAATATTCCTGACAGCAGCCACAAAAAAACTACCGTTGACACACCTAAAATTGCGTCATAGGGGATTCCCGCTATAATTGTGGAAATCAGCATATCAAAGGTAGGCTCAGGATTCCACATAATTAGCGACGCAGGATTCATAATCAGTCCGTAAATTACAATAGACGACACCATGCCGTATATGGACAGGTTAATTTTTGTAGGTTTGATTTTTGAAAAAATCAGCGCTGCAAAAAGTCCAACCACTCCCATTGCAAACATTTGCCACGGCGTCCACGCACCCTGTCCTGCAAACATATTTGACACAAAGGCAGTTATAGCGCCTGTCAAAAATCCCGCCTCAGCACCAAGGGATGCACCTGCTAAGATAATTATCGCAAGAACAGGCTTTACCTCAGGGAACGGCGCAAATATAAATCTGCCCGACACCGCCATGGCAGAAAGTGTAGCTATCATCACTATTTTCCTCGGGCGATTTTTCCCTCTTTCAAAGGCTACGGCAAAAGCCGCAAGCGCCTCTACTATTACCATAAGGCTCATCAGATAGTACTTTTTGTCCTCGAGCACATATACACCAAACAGCAATGTAACAGGAATCGCCACAAGCAGAGCGAGGTATGCTGCAACGCTCCGTTTTTTCGATGTCTTTTTCTCTTTTATTTCCGTTTTTGGCAGCTCTTTTTTTACAACCTCTGCCTTTTCTTTTTTATCCCGTTTTGAGATATTGCCATCTAATGCTCCAATCAAATCATCAGGCAGAATTACATTATCCGCTATACCGCGACTCATACGGTTTGCCGCAGTTGTGTAAAAGGATTTTTCTGCAAAAAACTCATCAGGAACTCCAATCGAGGTAAATTCTCCATTAAACAAAAGGGCGCACCTATCGCAGATACGTGCACAAAACTCAACGTCATGAGATACGATAACCACAGTTTTTCCCTGTGCCTGCAAACGCTTTAAAATCCTCTCAAAATCCTGTTTAAACTCTGCGTCCATTCCCTTGGTGGGCTCATCAAGCAGCACAATATCGCTGTCTCGTAGCAACACCTTGCAAAGGGCTGCACGCTCTGCTTCTCCCCCTGATAAATCCCTCGGGTGCCTGTTCATCAAATGTGATATACCGCAAAGAGAGGCATATTCTTTTATTTTTTCTCCATCAGTTGTCATTTCCATTAAGTCATCAATTACTCTTTTATACACAAAAAGGCTCTCGCAGTTTTGCGGCAAAAGTGCAACTGTGCCATTTAAGCTTACGCTGCCCATATAGGACTTTTTAATTCCGCACAGAACCGACAAAAGTGTGCTCTTACCGCTGCCGTTGCCGCCTAAAATTCCAAAGATTTCACCTGCTGCTATCTGTGCCTCAACGCCTCTTAGTACATCTTCGCCATGTTCTGTGTAGCGTGCGTACAATTCTTTAATTTTTATGGCAGCATTTTTGCTGATACTTTGTTTTTCTTGCTTTTCTACTGGCTTTAGTTCTTTTGTCATAAGCCAGCGTCTGCCCTCTTTTACCGTCAAGGGTACAACCTGACTATTGGTTGATGTTGCCACTTTTGCAGGTGTAGGCAGGTACGAATAGGGGATGTTTTTTCCTATTTCGTCAGGGGTGCAGACTAAAAGTCTGCCCTCCTCCATTACCCACACACTATCCGCCAGAGGGAGCGCCTCCTCCAGCCTGTGCTCTGACAGTATAACCGTTGTGCCGATTTCTTCGTTTATACGTTTAATCATACTCAAAAAATCGGTTGCCGCTATGGGGTCAAGCTGAGAAAGGGGCTCATCAAGTATTAAAATGTCAGGGTCCATTACCATAACAGAGGCTAAGTTTAGTATTTGCTTTTGTCCGCCTGAGAGCTCATGTGTGTCCTTATAAAACCACTTCTCTATGCCAAAAAACGTCGCCATCTCAGAAATCTTTGCGCTGATGTCTGTCTGCTTCATACCAAGGTTTTCGAGTCCAAAGGCAAGCTCGTGCCACACCTTGTGGCAAACTATCTGGTTGTGGGGATTTTGCCCCACATAGCCTACAAATTGAGCGGAAATTTCAATATTTCCCTGATGTGCACCATTAGGTGTCATCTCTTTTTTAAACTGGGACAAAAGCGTTGTTTTACCGCTGCCTGAGTGCCCCAACAGCACAACAAATTCGCCTGACTTTACAGTAGCATTAATGTCAACAAGCGTCGCCTGTTCACTATCGGGGTATGTAAATGTGAAGTTTTCTATTTTAATTTTTTCCATCTTAACCCCTCCCAAATTCCAAAAATCAACGGTGTTGTACATAGCAATATATAGGCCATAAGAGTTAGCGACGTTATCTTTCCAAAGGCTATACTTGGAAAATACACCGCCCGTGTATCTCCTGAAATTACGCCGTATAAGGTCACGCCTGCAAAAAACAATATAGCAGAAAGTAAAATTGTGTCACGCACAGTAAATTTATAGTTGGTGTAACTCGTACGGCGTGCATTGCCGTAGCTGCGAGCCTTCATACTGTCTGCAGTTTGTATTGTGTTTTCCAGCGAAATTGTTATAAAAGCAGAAAAAGTCTTTTTGAGCTTCACAAATTTATTTTCGCCGCCCTTGCCAATTGCCTGTCGTGCTGTACTTATAGTTTTAAAATTTCTTATAAACTCAGGCACAAACCGCAACACCTGTGAAATCATCAGGGATATAGACGGAAGTATACCACCAAAAAGGTACATTATTTTTTCCGAGGTTATGACCTCATTTAAACTTGCAAACCACACAACAACAGTTGCTAACATAATCCCCGACATTGCACCGAATGTAATACTCTCTAATGTCAGGGCATTGCCGCTTGGAAAGTACCAAAGGATTGTAACACCTGCGTGATTGAAAAGTCCGTTAAACGCCGCCGTAATTACTGCAATAACCAAAGCTATACCTATGGTTGCCGCAGTTTTTTTCACACCCGACGCAGCCGCAGATACCAGTACGCTTCCCAAAAATGCGACAGCCAAGCACACAGGGTGCATCAACGTCACACCAAAAGCGAGCACCGATATATAAAATATTAAATTGACTATGGGATGACACCTTGAAAATTCTTTCATAATTAATATCCTACTACCTTATAAACAAACACTATTTTGTCTGAGGGTTTAACTTTTACGTCCGAGCAACCTGCTCTGGGAAATTCGCCGTTTACAGAAAATTTCCAGCCCGAGCGCTCTCCGCAATCAAACTCATAAAGATTTCCTATACCCTCTATATATGCACTATTATACACGGGGGTAAGAGAAAATTCAAGGTGCACTCCTGATGATGCAAGCGCCCTTTTTAATACGGCAAAGACGCTGTCGCCCTCTATGATTTCCACCCTGGAATTAGCATAAATTATACCATTTTGCGGAATAATACTGTGTTTTTCTTCCTTTAGGCTGTCCATATTATTAAGCACATCCGAACAATCCACCGTTAAGCTTACTGTATTTACCGCTTCAATCACAGGCTCAGGTTCGGGAATTTTTTCTGCAATTTCCTCTTTTGCCGCCTCAGGCTCAGGTGTAGCAATTACCTGAGGAGCTTGTGCTTCTTCGCTCATTTGTTTTTCTACAGCTGCGGAATTTTCGACAGGAGCTTCTGTCGTATCTGCATCACAGCCGCACAAGAGGGTTGTCACCAATATGAAAGATATTAGTATTGATAACGCTTTTTTCATAATCTACCTACTTTAAAATATTTTCGCAAAATCTCATAAATACTGCCGCTATTTCCCCTCTGGTTGCTCCGCCATCAGGGTCAAATGAGCCGTCATCTCTGCCTGTGATTATGCCATTTTTCTTTGCCCAGTGTACTGATTTTTTCGCCCAGTCAGAGATTCTATCATCATCTGTAAAGTTACTTTCTGTATATGATAGTTCTATTTTTTTATACTCGGCGTACCTCATTAAGAACAACACCAGTTGTTCTCTCGTTACATAGTCATCAGGAGCAAATACACCGTCGCCATATCCGCTTGTAATATTGTTTTTACTTGCCCAGTTTGCAGCAGGCGCATACCACGCATCATCTGCAACGTCAGAAAATGCATTTTCATCTACTTCATCACTACCGCTCAATCTGTAAAGCATTGTGACAAGCATTGCGCGGGTAAACTTCTCATCAGGTGCAAATTCACTTTTCGACACGCCGTTCATAACGCCTAATGACACCACATATTCAATGCTTTCCTTTGCCCAGTGGTTTTCCACGTCGGAAAATTCAGGTGCAGGCGCAATCTCAGGTTCTTCGCCGGGTTCTTCAGGTTTTGTTACAGAGCCGCCACCGCCTGAGTCGCCGCTTGAGCCGCTATAACCGCTACCATAACCTCCTAAAATACTGGTGTGATCTTTCCAGTCAGCCACATAATACCAAAGCACTGCATCGCCGTCTGATAAAACAAAATCCTTAAGGCCAATCTTCACTTCCACACCATTAACCTTATATAGCCAACCCGAATTTTTACCCTTGCCGAATTCTGCAAGTGTAACTCCATTTTTGGTTATAGCTGACACATATCCTTTTTCTGCTCCGGTTACAGTTATGTCTTTTGAGTCAATTGCCGCAATCAGCGCATCATACACCGTGCCGTTTTCCGAAATCTGCACCTGTGTATCATCAAGCCAAATACCTGTATCTGTCTTGATGGTCATTGTAACTGTAATCTCTGTAATATCTGTATCAGGCGCAGGAGGTATCTGACTTTCTGTATCCTGCTGTACTCCCGGAGTAATCGTATTATCGCTGAAATCATAAATATTTAATGTATTACCCTCATATAAGGACAAAGCAACAAGCGCGCGAAAACCCTGCTCCGTTGCCATAAAGTTGTCAGCGCCATAAAAGGTAAAGCCGTTGTTTGCTTCGTTTGCAGATGATAAAAGTCCGTCAACTACTGACGCCTGTGTGGTTGCATTTTTAAATTCATACGGGTTTTCTCCCATAGCTATAAGTCCTATGATTACCATAGCATCGGAGTTCGCGCTGCCGAATGAGCCGTTTTCTGCTATCATTGTACCAAAAGCCAAGAGGATTTCATCGCACAGGGTCTGTGCTTGTGTATTTGTATCGTAAATAGGTGCTAATGCTGCTAAAACCGCAGCTGCAGTATCAGGGTCGGGATAGGCAACCCCTTCCCACTCATAGCCAAAGGTGCCGTTTGCAGAATTTTGCTGAAGCACCGCAATCAATGTCTCTATCTGGCTATCGGTAAGGTTTGTGTTTCCCTGAAGGTTTGCAAGCAGTATCCAAGGTACTGAGTAGTGTCCCGATGATATGTGATCAGCATTTGCCAACGCACTAGCGTTGCTGATTGGGTCATTGCTGTTATATGTATAAAGTTCGTTTGAATCAACGCCCAAAGACCGCAGGACTATTTCTGCTTTTGCAAGGTCCGAGGCTGTTGCAACGTCGGACATTGCTGTGTCAATACAACTATTGATTACTGCTTGTTTTGCAGAGTCCGTCATATCGCACACAGCATCAGGCAATTTCTGATAAAGTGCCATATCGAAGGCTGTCCAGCTATCCTCGACCTCTGCAAGCACACCCGCAATATTATCGCGCAAAGCAATTGCCTCTGCCGGCAGTTGGTAAATCGGTTGCACAGGTTCTTCCGTCGGTTCTTCTGTTGGTTCCTCTGTCGTGTCTTCCGTCGAGTCTTCTGTTGAGTCTTTTGTCGGGTTCTGCGACGCGTCTTGCATAATGATCTGTGTAGGATTTTGCGATATTTCTTCTGCAAATACCCCTACAGAAGAAAAGAGCATTAAAAATGCCAGTACCAGTGCTAAAAGTTTTGTTTTTTTCATTTTTTCTTTCTCCTTTTTTGACAAAAAAAGCCGCAGTAAATTTTCCAACTTACTGCAGCTTTTCGCCTTATTTTTTGTGCTTTTGCACTCGCATACTACCAAGTCTTCTGACTTATGTATTAAGGAGTTTCCTCCGGCGGAATATAGCCTACCTTCCCTTTAAGTGGCCGACTTTCGTCGCGGCAATATCCCTCATACAAATACAGCTGTGGGTACAGTTACGGATTCTGACCGTCTTCCTTTTATCAGCGGCATTGCTACCGCCGACGGTAATATGTCTTATTAAATTATTTACATTATACCACATTTTGAGAAAATATCAAGCATTTTTAATATTTTTGCTCTTTAAAAAGACAAGAAAAAGGGAAAAATTATTTTCATAATTTTTCCCTTTAGATTTTTACTTATCATCTTGCAACTGAATAAGCCAGTTTTTTAGTTTTTTTGTGTATTTTATGTTCATTTTTGCGGCATTTTCAAGGATAGATATACCCTCATTTGCTATGTAAAAGCCGATGACTACATCTCGGATTTCAGGGATTTTGGCAACTGCTCCCACAACGTGGGCAAGTGCCACAATCGTCATAAGCACTACTTTTTTAAGTATCCCTGCGTATCCTACCCGACTGTCAAGCTTTCTTTCATAAATTGCCGCGCAAATACCGGTTAGGTAATCTGCAACAACACAAAATACAAGACCGTAAAAGAACGCATCCAGTGGCCCGAAAACTGCCGATGCAATTCCCGTCAGCGCACCTGCTACGGTCTTAAAATAAAGTGCCATTTTTCCCATTTTATTCTCCTGTAATGTATCTTATAATATTTCTGGCAATTACCGCCATCTCTCCACGGGTAGCGACTCTTTCCGGTGCAAACTCTGTTTCCGACACACCGTTTACCACACCCATAGTGTATAGCTCATCAATAGCCTTTTGAGCAAAATGCCCTGTGGTGTCTTTAAATTTATTCTCCATAGTTTCCTCCCTGATACGATTTTTGAACTGTTCCCACTTTTCCCAGTTCCCGTCATTCATAGAAGCAGGGCAGTTTTTGCGGCTTGCGTCATAATGACGCACCACGCACTCTGCTGGAATACCAAGCTCTTTCATAAGATGCTTTGTGAGAGTTACTGCATTATCCACAGCTTTTTCGTAGTTTCCGTCGGCGTTTATACAGATTTCAATACCAATAGAATTCTGATTTGTGATACCGTATTTGCCTTTGCCGTCGCCAACCTGCCAGGTGTAATATTTCGTGTAGTCGTTAACCTGCAGAATTTTTACATCATCTACAAAAAAATCAGCAGAAGAATTGCGATTGCCGCCGTTAAAATATTTAAAATGAGCATCTGCATCTGCGCCTTTTGACTTATTTGCCGTATCGTGAATAACTATGTACTTTATTGAAGACGTTCGCTCTACACGATTGTAGGCAATCTGCTTTTTTTCAATGTTTGGCATTTTTTTCTTCCTCTTCCTTTAAAATCTTCTCATACTCCACTTCTGTGATTTCATGAAATTCAGAAGCACTTCTTCCCTCTGCAAGATATACTGTTTTTCCGTAGATTTCGTCATCTGTTAAAATCATATTTTCATCTGCGTATAAAATCATTCTTGTTTTCATTACTTCCTCCTATACTAAACTGATTGTCCAGTTGGATTTTTCTGCCACGAGCGCTACCCATTCATCGTCAGAAAAAGCTGTCTCAACTGCTGACTTCTT
>JAZQBQ010000074.1:0-15115 GCA_045545755.1 Congzhengia sp.
GTTAAGTGAAGGTTGCAGGAAATAAGACGAAAGTCTTTCCGAAGGAGTAACGCTCTCAGGTACAAAGGACTGCAAACGGATAACATTCTGGAGAAGCCTACTTGGATGTAGGTGCCGAAGGTGCAAAACGTGACACGATGTGTCGTGCGTTAATCTCTCAGGCAAAAGGACAGAAAATATTAAAACACTCCTAAAGTGTTGTTTCCTTTTGCATTGCATTTTCGCAATGCTTTTTTCTTTGCTTAATCAAGATTTAAACAAAAAAATTTAGGAGGCAATCAAATGGCAAACATTGAAAAAGCTTTGCTTGATGTCATGAATGTAATCAATACATACATGGCAGACTACGTTCTCATTGCTTTATTGGTAGGCGTAGGTTTATTCTTCACATTCAAAACAAAATTTGTACAGGTACGTTGCTTTGGCGAAGGCTGGAAAAACGTATTTGGCGGTATTAAAAAAAGCGGAAACAAGAACAGTATCAGTTCATTCCAGGCTTTAGCAACTGCAATTGCGGGTCAGGTTGGTACAGGTAATATCGTTGGTGCCAGCGGTGCGATTTTGACCGGTGGCCCCGGTGCTATTTTCTGGATGTGGATTATTGCATTTTTAGGTATGTCAACAATCTATGCCGAAGCAGTTTTAGCTCAGAAAACAAGAAAAGTAGACGAAGACGGCAATGTTCAGGGTGGTCCTATCTACTACATCAAAACAGCGTTTAAGGGTAAGTTTGGTACATTCTTAGCAGGTTTCTTTGCTGTTGCATTAGTTATCTCATTAGGCTTTATCGGCGGTATGGTACAGTCTAACTCAATCGGTGCAACAATTAACACAGCATTTGGCATCCCCACATGGGTTACTGGCTTAGTTATTGCCTTGGTAGTTGCATTTATCATTATCGGCGGTGCCAAGAGAATTGCATCAACCGCAGAAAAAATTGTACCTATTATGGCAGTTCTCTACATTGTAGGTAGTTTAATCGTTCTTGCAGTAAATATCACAAATGTTCCTGCAGCGTTTGCAGCAATCTTTAAGTTTGCATTCCAGCCCCAGGCATTAATTGGTGGTGGTATTGGTGCAGCGCTTAAAATTGCTATCAGCCAGGGTGCTAAGCGTGGTCTTTTCTCAAATGAGGCTGGTATGGGTTCTACACCTCACGCTCATGCCTTAGCAGATGTTAAGACAGCACATCAGCAGGGTACAGCAGCTATGATTGGTGTGTTCCTTGATACATTTGTAGTTTTAACTATGACAGCTTTAGTTGTTATCACATGCACATACACAGGTGAGGGTGCTTTAGCACTTGCTAACGGCTCAAACTACGCAGACTTAATTGCAGCAGCTGGTATCAATAAGACAAATGTAGCACAGATGGCATTTGGTAGCGTGTTTGGTACTACAATCGGTAATGCTTATGTTGCTATCTGCCTTACGTTCTTTGCTTTTACAACAATTATCAGCTGGAACCTTTTCGGCGAAATCAACTTCAAATACCTCTTTGGTAATAAGACAAAGATTTTCTACTCAATAATTGCGGTAATTTTTGTATTTGTTGGTACTGTTGTTCAGGAAAATGAACTTGTATGGTTGACACAGGATACATTCAATCAGTTTATGGTACTTCCCAACGTTATCGCTCTTGTGGCACTTGCCGGTATTGTTACTAAGGAAGCAAAGACCAAAGGTATTGAATCAAAAGACGAAAACGATAAACTTTAATTTTTATAAAAAAAGAACCGCTCGGCGGTTCTTTTTTTATCTCCAAAATAGGTTACAAAGCACAACAGCGGCAATAATCCCCACAATATCAGCCATAACTGCGGCAAATGCGGTGTAGCGTGTGTTTTTTACTTTGGTTGCGCCGTAGTAAACCGCAAGGGCGTAAAATGTGGTTTCTGATGAGCCAAGCATAACAGACGCAAGTTTTCCAATGCTTGAATCAACACCGTAGGTTTCAAAAATGTTTTTTATCATAGCAAGCGCCCCTGAGCCTGACACAGGCTTTAGGAGTGCTAAGGGAAGCACCTCTGCGGGAAAGTTGATTGCTTTTAAAACAGGAGAGAGAATACCTGCCAAAAAATCAAGCAGTCCTGATGCCCGCATCATTGATACTGCCACGACCAACCCCACAAGAGCAGGCAAAATTCCAAAGCAAGAGTACGCCCCCTGCTTTGCACCTGATAAAAACACGTCAAAAATATTTATACGCTTAATGAGAGCATAGCCCAGAATGATTATAAAAACTGCCGGAAGAATAAACGATGTCAAAGTGAATTCCTCCTGCTGCAGAATTTTGCACACAAAACACCTGATAACACTGACAATAATGATGCAATCCACACAGGTATCATAATTTCAAAGGGAGCAGCAGAGTTAAATGATGCCCTGATAGTCAAAAGAGTAGTGGGAATCAGAGTGATTGATGCGGTGTTAATAACCACAAACATGCACATCTCATCAGATGCCACATCTTTTGTAAGGTTTCGCGCTTCCAGTTTTTCCATAGCCGCAAGCCCCAAGGGTGTGGCGGCGTTTGACAAGCCCAAAAGGTTTGCAGTTATGCTCATAGATATTGCGCCTGCAACAGATGTGTTTTTGGAAATTGTGGGAAACAGCCAATGAATAACAGGAAACAGCAGCTTTTGTATTTTATCAGTAAGTCCTGATTTTTGAGCGATTTCCAACAATCCTGTCCACAGACACATCATACCAAGTAACGATATAACAAGGGCTACAGCGCTTTCGCAACCGTCAAAAACGCTTTTTGTCACTGCATCGGTGGTTCCTGCAAAAAAAGAAAATATGTAAGAAGCGAATATAATAAAAACCCAAATATAATTCATACAACCCCTCCTTGAAAAAATATACTCATTAATATTGATTTTTATGAAAAAAAGGAGTATAATAATAAGGTAATTTATTCAAAAAGGAGATGAGCTTATGGATAATAGTCAACCTAAACCTCGAAGTTGTAAGATGCAGGGTATCTGTGGGCTTATCTATCTCGATTAAGATTTTAACTCACTGACCCCCTGTTTTGTTGTGACAAAATTTAACAAGGGGGATTTTTTATGGAATTCACAGAAAATATCGTAGAAAATATCGCAGAAATTAAAACTGAAGACGTAATAGAGTTAGTGCGTGGCGACCACTACGTAGATGCGCGCAAAATTCTTGTTACAATGAACGAGGCGGACATTGCGCTGCTTTTTGAAGAACTTCCCGAGGAGAAAATCCTCAGGGTATTTAGAATGCTACCCAAAACGCTGGCGGCGGAGACCTTTTCTTATATGGTGTCCGAACTTCAGCAGTTTATTGTTGAGTCTATAACAGAACGTGAAATTGTAAGCATCGTAGACGAAATGTTTATGGACGATACCGTAGACTTCCTTGAAGAAATGCCGGCAAACGTGGTTAAAAAGGTACTAAAGGTAACTGACCCCGAAACCAGAAGAATTATTAATCAGCTGCTTAAATACCCCGATGACTCAGCAGGCTCAATTATGACAACGGAGTATGTTGACTTAAAGAAGGAAATGACAGTGCGTGATGCCATTTCCCACATACGTGCAACAGGCGTTGACAAAGAAACAATCAACACCTGCTACGTAATTGACGAAAAGCGTCATTTGGAGGGTACAGTTTCTATCCGCAGACTGATACTTAGCCAGCCTGACGAGGTTATTTCTGACATTATGACAGAAGAGCCTATGTATATATACACTCACGACGACCAGGAAACCAGTGCGCATTACTTTAAAAAGTACGACCTTTTATCAATGCCTGTAGTAGACGCAGAAAAGCGCCTTGTGGGCATTATAACCATCGACGATATCGTGGACGTTATCGAGCAGGAAACCACGGAAGATATTGAAATGATGGCAGGTATGACACCCTCTGACAAGTCATATATTGAAGAAGGTGTAATAGAAACCTTTAAAAAGAGAATACTATGGTTGTTGCTCCTGATGATTACTGCAACCTTTACAGGAGGCATTTTAGCCACTTTTGAAACGTCGCTGGCGGTGTATCCTGCACTCGTTGCATTTATCCCCATGCTTATGGGTACGGCAGGTAACGCAGGTGGACAGTCATCAGTTGCTGTAATACGAAGCCTTGCCTTGGAAGAAATCGAGTTTAAGGATATTTTAAGAATATCCTGGAAGGAAGCACGCGTTGCTGCAGTTTCCGGTGCGGTTATGGCGCTGGTTTGCTTTGTAAAGGTGCTTTTTATTGACAGTCTGTACACGCATGGAATTGACATTGTAGTAGCGATTGTTGTAAGTGTGGCAATATTCTCAACGGTAATCTTAGCTAAAATTGTAGGCTGTACTATGCCTATGCTTGCAAAGAAAATAGGTCTTGACCCTGCAGTTATGGCGAGTCCTTTTATTACAACAATAGTTGACGCTTTATCACTTTTGATTTATTTTGCCATTGTTTCAATGGTATTGCCTATGTAGGAGAGAATATGTTATATTTTGATAGTTATTATTTGATACTTGTAGTGCCTGCAATTATAATTTCTATGATTGCACAGATGAAGGTCAAGAGTACCTACAGCAAATATTCAAAAGTGTTTGCTAAGGGAACAAAAACTGCCACCGAGGTAACCCGTGCAATCCTTGATATGAACGGCTTGCAGAATGTGGGTATTGAGGCGGTTTCAGGCAGTCTTTCTGACCACTATGACCCGAGAACCAATGTTATTCGTTTGTCTGATTCGGTACGCACAGATGTGTCTGTAGCATCAATCGGTGTTGCAGCGCACGAAGCAGGTCACGCAGTGCAATATGCCCAGGGGTATGCACCTATTAAGCTTAGAAATGCTGTGTTGCCTGTGGCAAATCTTGGTTCACGTTTATCTGTACCCTTGATACTCTTTGGAATTTTATTTTCCTTTGACCCTTTGGTAACAACAGGTATATTGCTGTTCTCAGCAGTGCTGCTTTTTCAGGTAATCACTTTACCTGTGGAGTTCAATGCCAGCAGACGTGCCATAAAAACTCTTGAAGCAAATAATATTTTAGATGCAGAAGAATTGACAGGAGCTAAAAAAGTGTTGTCAGCGGCGGCTATGACTTATGTTGCTGCGGTACTGGTTTCGGCTGTGCAACTTCTTAGACTTGTGCTTATAAACCGCAGAAGGAGATAAGCTATGATACACGTATATACAGGCGACGGCAAAGGCAAAACTACTGCAGCAGTAGGGCTTGCGGTAAGATTTGCCGGCAGCGGAAAGAAAGTAGCGATATTTCAGTTTTTAAAAGACGGAACATCGTCTGAGCTTTGCGTTTTAAAAAATGCTAATATTAACGTAATTCCGTGCCAGACTGAAACCAAGGGCTTTTTCTGGAATATGAGCGACGAAGAAAAAGAAAAGCTAAAGGAAGAAACCTCTAAAAATTTCCGCTTTGTAAAGAAAGTGGCAGAAGATTATGATATGATAGTCTTAGATGAACTGGCGGGAGCAATTACTAACGGACTTGTAGAATTGGGCGAGATTGTTGAATTTTTAAATACCTGCAGTAAAGAAATAGTCATAACCGGACGAAACGTGCCTGAAAAAATTATAAATAAAGCAGACTGCGTTTCTGAAATAAAATGTGTAAAGCACCCATTTGATTGTGGCGGCGGTGCAAAAAAAGGAATAGAGTATTAAAAATAATATTTCGAAAGAAATATTATTTTTTTGTAACATTTTGCATATACTATTGCATTTTACCACTATATAATGTATAATAGTGTTGTATAATTATAAAAATAATTATTTCAAATCACATAAGCAGGAGGATAAAAAAATGAAAAAGGTACTATCATTAATATTGGCGGTTGCTATGTTGCTCTCAATGAGTGTTTTTGCTTCGGCGGCGTTTGCTGATGTTGACAGCAATTACTCTTGGGCAGAGGCGGCTATTAACGGCTTATCCGAAAAGGGAATTATCACAGGTTATGAAGACGGCACATTTAAACCCGGCAAAAGCATTACAAGACAGGAAGCAATAACTCTGTTTTCAAAGGCAATGGGTGCGAGCGAAGAAGTAAATGAACCTATCGTAAACCTTGCGTACGGCATATACGAAGCAGACCTTGGTGTTTGCTCAACATCTTATGCTGTAAAGCAGGGCGCATATCTTATATACAGAAGTGTATTCAATGTTGATGAAGTTATAGACTATTTGTCAACTGCAAATCGTGACAAGGAGCTCAAAAGATTTGAGGCAGCAACACTTATTGCTAAGGCATTAGGTGCTGATTCGTGGTTTAAGAGCAACCCCACAGCTGACACATCAATGAGCTTTGCTGATGTAAATGACATTCCTGCAAAATACATAGATTATGTTTACTACACAACAGCATTAGGCATCATGGGTGATATGGGCGATAACAAGTTCGGTCCTAACGAAACTGTTACACGTGCTCAGGTTGCTGTAATGATTCAGAGAATTTTAGACACAATGGAATTTGAGTTTATTGGCGGTATCATCACAACAGTTGATACATTAAATGACAACTTAGCAATAAGAAAAGCAGACGGCGAAGTTGTGAAGTTTGGTGTAGATGCAGGCAGCGTTATCTTTATTGACGGTTCAAAAGTAACACTTGCAGATTTAGATATCGGTATGGAAGCAGTATTTACCTTCTCACAGGGCGCGTTATATGAAATTGATGCGATCTCAGTTGCA
Organism: Congzhengia sp.; assembly: GCA_045545755.1. Taxonomy (GTDB): domain Bacteria; phylum Bacillota; class Clostridia; order UBA1381; family UBA9506; genus Congzhengia. The sequence continues at coordinate 6,687 of JAZQBQ010000074.1, forward strand.
GGCGATGCAGCAATTGCAGGTGCATACAAGGGACAGACAACAAATAACTCAGGCACAACAATTAAAATTGCAGATATAACACAGGAAGGTCAGCCTGTAACAAGCTATAAGCTTTCATCAAGTGTTGTTATTACGGTTAACGGCACAGAAACAGACGACATCAAGAATGTTAAAACAGGCGACTATGTAACAATTGAACTTTCAGGCGGTCTTGTTGTTGCAATTTCAGCCCAGCCCAAGTCAACAACAGTTACAGGCGTTAAGGTTACAGAAATTAATACAGCAGGTGATAACGGCGTAGAAATTACAGTTATTGATAAAGAAGATGTAGTTTCAAAATATATACTTGCTGATGACGCTACAATCACGAGAAATGCAGACACAGCAGAGCTTGTTGAGCTTGTTGTAGGCGATACAGCTAACCTCACATTAGAATATGGCATAATCAAGGTTATCCGTGCAACAGGTGTTGAAAAAACATTAGAAGGCACAATCGAAGAAATCACAATTTCTAATGCTACATCATACATCACAATCTCAAACAATGGTTCAAAGTCAAAGTACGTTATGGCTCGTGACTGCAAGGTAGAGTTAGAAGGCGAGACAGCTACAGTTTATGACTTAAGACTGGGTGCTTTTGTCAAACTTACAACATCAAGTGCTACAGTGACAGAAATCAAGTCAGAAGCGGTTACAACAGCTCTTTCTGTAACAGGCACAATCAAGACAATTAACACATCTTACGGTCTTATTATTATCCAGCTTGACAATGGTACAGAAAAGCAGTTGTTTGTAAAAGACACAACAAAGATTTTAGACTCAACAACAAACAAGCTTATTACATTAAAGAACTTAAAGGTTGGTAACATCATTAATGCAGCAGGCACAGAGGGCCTCGGCGTATATGAAGTTAACTCCATTATGGTTCTTCAGCAGTAATTGTAAATAAAAGCTAAAAAGCGGTCTGCCGTTTTGCGGCAGACCGCTTTGTAAAGAGAGGCTTAGACTATGGAAAAGATATTTGTATATGACACCACCCTTCGTGACGGTGCGCAAGGGGAGGGCATAGCCTTTTCGTTAGATGACAAAATAAAAATAATAAAAATGTTAGACGAGCTTGGTGTGGATTACATCGAAGCAGGTATGCCTGCGTCAAATCCTAAAGACCGTGAGCTCTTTGAAAGAATATCCCAGCTAAATCTTGCACATTCTAAGATTGTTGCCTTTGGCAGTACTCACAGAATAGGCGTTAAGGTTAGTGAGGATGCAGCAGTTGAGGCTTTGATTTCTGCAAATACTCCTGCAGTTGCTATATTCGGCAAGTCCTGGGATTTGCACGTAAAAGACGTATTTCGTGCAAGCCTTGAGGAAAATCTCGATATAATCAGGGATACAGTAGCCTATGTCAAATTACACGGCAAAGAGGTAATCTTTGACGCAGAGCACTTTTTTGACGGCTACAAGAACAATAAAGAATACGCCCTAAAGGTGCTTGTGGCAGCAAAAAACGCAGGTGCAGATACACTTTGTCTGTGCGATACAAATGGCGCAACTTTTCCCGATAAAATAGCAGAAATTACAAAAGAGGTAAAAGAGGCAATTCCTGACGTTACAGTAGCAATCCATTGCCATAATGACGTGGGGACTGCAGTTGGCAGTAGCTTATTAGCGGTGTTCTCCGGTGCACGTCATATACAGGGCACAATTAATGGCTTTGGCGAGCGCTGTGGTAATGCGAACCTGTGTACTCTTATTCCAAATCTTCAGTTAAAGTGCGGATACGACGTTGTCCCCTTTGAAGCTTTGAAAAAATTAAAGAGCATATCACGAAAAATTTATGAGCTTGCAAATATTGTTCCTGATGAAAGAAAGCCTTACGTTGGCGGAATGGCTTTTGCTCATAAGGGCGGTATGCACATTGATGCGGTTTTGAAAAATCCTGTAACATTTGAACATATAAAACCTGAGGCTGTAGGTAACGAAAGAAGGCTTTTAATGTCTGAAATGTCAGGCAGAGCAATGGTCTATGAAATAATCAAAAAGATAGATCCTGATATTTCAAAAGATGCAAATGTTATAACAGAAATATTAGAGGACATCAAAAAGCTTGAAAAAGAAGGCTACCTTTTTGAAGGGGCAGAAGGCTCCTTTGAGCTTATTGTTATGAAAAAGTTGGGATACTATAAACCTCAGTTCAGCCTTGAGCAGTTCAAGGTAATATCCATCGCTCCCACCACCACAAAGACGGCATCAGCACTGATAAAAATTGGTGTTGACGGAAGCTTTGAAATTACGGCGGCAGAGGGTGACGGTCCTGTAAATGCGCTAGACAAAGCCTTAAGAAAAGCGCTATACCGCTTCTATCCTGAACTTAAGGAAAGCCGCCTTATTGACTTTAAGGTTAGAGTTTTAGATGGTATGGCAGGAACGGCTGCTTTGACCCGAGTTTTGATAGAAACAACAGACGGCCACAAAAACTGGACAACAGTTGGCGTATCAGAAGATATTATTGAAGCCAGCTGGCAGGCGCTCGTTGACTCAATTGAGTATTATTTGCTTGACAGAAAAATCAACGGCGAGAACAAATAGGAGATTATATGAAAGAGTTGATAGAACTTTTTAAATCCTTCTTTATGATAGGTGCTTTTACCTTTGGGGGAGGTTATGCTATGCTTCCTATGCTGGAAAAGGAAGTGGTAACCAAGCACAAATGGGCAACTATGGAGGAAATTTCTAACTATTTTGCCATAGGGCAGTGTACACCCGGCATAATTGCAGTAAATACCGCTACTTTTGTGGGTTATAAGCAAAGAAAGAATATTGGCGGCATAGTTGCGACATTAGGTGTAGTAATGCCATCTGTCATAATAATTTTAGTGCTTTCTGGCATTTTGGAGCATATCTTTGATTACGCAATAGTAAAAAGCGCCTTTGCAGGCATTTCCGTTGCAGTTTGCGCTCTGTTGGTGCAGGCCTTGTGGAAGCTTGCAAAGTCAGGTATAAAAGATGTCTATACAGCAATTGTCACAATAGTCTCTGCTGCGACATCTGTATTTCTTAAGCTTTCACCCATATTGATTGTGGTTGTTACGGCAGTTGTAACTATATGCTACAAGCTCATTCTGGCAAAAGTGAAAGGAGGAGCAAAACAATGACCTTACTTACACTTTGTTGGGAATTTTTCAAAACAGGGCTTTTTTCTGTAGGCGGCGGACTTGCTACATTGCCCTTTCTCTTTGAAATGAGCAAAAACCACCCTGATTGGTTCAGCGTAACTGATCTTACCAATATGGTGGCAGTGGCAGAGAGTACCCCGGGACCTATTGGCGTCAATATGGCAACCTACGTAGGCTCAACAGTGGCAGGAATACTTGGCGGTATAGTTGCGACACTTTTTTTGATACTCCCGAGTATTATCGTTATATTGATAATTGCAAGAATATTAGAAAAATTCAGCGAAAACAAACTGGTAAAAGATGTTTTCTATGGTTTAAGACCTGCTGTTGTAGGTATGCTTTTTGCTTCGGTTCTTTCTGTTTTTGAGTCATCACTTTTTGGCGGTAACTTTATGAACGGGGTGGATTGGAGATATTTGGCGCTATTTGCAGCGCTTGTTTTTGGTATATTCAAATTCAAAAAGCACCCTATTTTGTTTATAGGAATAGGTGCAGTAGTTGGAATAATATTTAAATTTTAAAAAAGTTCCACATTTGTGGAACTTTTTTGAAATTTTAGCGTCTATATGTACAAAGAGTAAAAAGAGTACATAGAAAGCATTTGACTCTTTTTGCAACCATTTCAAACCTTAATAGTCGACTTCTTCGGCACAAAGAAGTCAAGTGGAATGTTAAAAAAGTTCAGACCGCAAGAAGAAATGAAAGTATTGAATACAGTTTTTAAGTTAGTGAAATTTTATGTAAAGGATGAAAAATCTCACTAAATTCGATTTTTCTTAAATTGTTAATCTTCTTGCCATAAACAAACTTTACCTCTCGGCGTACCGTTGTACGCCTTCGGGCTCAGTTTGTTCATTCTGAAACTGTTTTACCTATTCCGCTATAACAAAAAAGCACTCCACGGAGTGCTTTTTTGTTATATATTTCTAATTTTTAAAAGTCTTACAATAGCTGGACACAGTATAATATTTAATGCGAGTTCAATAAAGAAATTAACTCCGATAAAGCTGAAAATCAGGGCGGGTATTGTCATACCATCAGTCATAAAGTGCTTTAAGAAAAATACAAACACACCTATAATGAACACGCCTGTATTAACTATCGGACAAGAAACTGCAGAAACTGCCACAGTCAAAGTGCTGTTTCGTGATTTCAACGCTTTAAATATCAGACCTGCAATAAGACCTGATAAAGCGCCCTTTGCCAGTACAGTAATAACTGTTCCGGGAACAGATAGTGCTAAGAATGGTCCTGCATCTCCTGATACTAAAACTGCAGCACCAAAAACGAAGCCTAACCAAGTGCCGCCTTTCCAACCTAAGAGCGCTGCGCCTATTACAATAGGTACCAAAGAAAGTGTGATTGAAAATGTACCTGTTCTTATGAACATACTGATGTACTGCAAAACAAAAGTTAGAGCAGTAAGTACGGCATACATCACTAAATTCTTAGTTGACATTGCCTGTTTTTTTTGATTTACCATATTAAATTCCTCCTCGACTGCCGCCCAATATCGGTGCAGCGTCTAAACAAATTTATAATCAGTTTTTGACGTTTTTATTGTAAATAATATAAAGACCGTCTAAAACTAAATTATCGTCAATTGTAATATCGCTTTGGCAATGGGGGATAACGGCGTTTGCGTATCCGCCTGTTGCGATATGAACTGTTGAGGTACCAAGCTCTTTTTCAATTCGCTCTATCATTCCGTCAATCATGGAAGCGTTACCAAAAACTACGCCTGATTTCATACATTCAACTGTGTTTTTTGCAATGACACGGCTAGGTGCATCAAGACTTATCTGGGGAAGCTGTGCTGTTCCACCTGACAAAGCTTTTAGCGATAATTCAACACCTGGAGCAATAGAAACACCCATAAAAGTGCTGTTTTCGTCTACAACCATAATTTTTGTAGCTGTACCCATATCAATAACAAGAACGGGGGAGGAGTATTTGTTGTATGCTCCAACACAGGCACATATAAGGTCAGCGCCTACTTGGGCAGGATTGTCCACCTGCAGATTAATGCCTGTTTTCACACCGGGACCCACAACTACTGCCTCAACGCCGTATAACATATTGATAGCATTTTGTATAATTTTAGTAAGAGGCGGTACAACAGATGAAATGATAGCGCCTTCGATTGCTTCATCGTTGCTTTTGTCAAGTGTCAGGATGCTCTGTATATTAACTGCGTATTCTGACTCGCTCTTGTGAGCATCTGTCATCATACGTGCAACGTATGTCAGGGTATCGCCCTTGTATTTGCCTATAACGATATTTGTATTACCTATATCAATTGCAAGAATCATCCAAATCTCCGCCTTTCACACCTATTTTAGCACACAAGACTATTTGTGTCAAATTAATATTCTTTTACAGATTTTATATGGCGGAAGGTTTCTTTTTCGCCGTGATCTCTGAGCATAATGAGCCAACCCTCAATGAGGTCTGATGTCTGCTGGTTTATTCTGCGTCGGTCCTTACCACGCTGAAAATACTCATAAGGATGAGCATCTGTGTAGTTTTTGTCCTGATAGACCTTGCTCGCTGCAACTCTGTCGCAAAACATTTCTTTTACAAACACAATCGGCATTTTAACCGGCTCTACGAGTTTTGTGACAGGACTGTAGTCAGTCCAGTATTCAAAGTGATGGCGATTTCTTCCTTTGTGGTGCATCCAGGCATCACTATATCCCTTTATTGCTCGTTCTCCCTCGTTGGGACTGCGTGTGCCGATAAAGTGACGAACTCCTTCAAAAAATTCAGTAGGCGAATATTTTGACAGATCGTGTAAAAACCCACGGCGCAGAATACCAACCTTGGCGCAGTGATATATAACCTTTCTGCGGTGTCGCATTACTGTATTTAAATGTCCGAAAAAATTACGCATTTTTTACTGACCTCGTTTTCTTTAATATAAGTGTTAGTATAACAACCGCAGTGGGAAAAATGACACACGCCAGCATTCCTGCCTTTAAGGGAGAACCAAAAAGTGAAAAATTCCCAGAAACAGCAGCAGCAAGCGCCGGGCCTGTAGTACAGCCTATATCGCCAAAAATTGCAAGATAGGCAAACATTGCCGTTCCGCCTAATGGGAATTTTGCTGAAGCGAGCGATAGTGTGCCTGGCCACATAATTCCCACAGAAAAGCCCACAACTCCAACAGCCACCAATGCTATGTATTGATTTGGTACCAAAACCATAGCAAGATACGATGCCACGCACAAAGAACCGCATAAAACAATGTAGCTTGAAAGATTGAGTTTTTCGCTGAATTTTGCATAAACAACACGGGCAATTCCCATCAATAATGCAAATATGCAGGGTCCCAATAAGTCCCCGACGGTTTTTGATACACCAAGAGCAGTTTCTACAAACATAGAAGCCCACTGTGCTACCGCAATTTCTGCAGCACCGGATGCTGTCATCAAAAGTAAACAGATTATAAAAACCTTGTTTTTAAACAATCGGTAAGAAGAACTTTTTTCTTCTTTAGGCAAGGAATTTACAGGAACTTTCAAGAAGAGCAGGGCAGTAAATGTAGGAATTACAGACCAGATTATACTGATAATCCACCAGTTTCCACTTCCAAAAAGAAACAGTAAAACAGTAGAGAAAAGTATTGCAATCATCTGTCCCCAACAGTAAAATGAATGTAAAAACGCCATATTTGAAGCTTTTCCGTCCTCGGGCACTGCTTCAATTATGGGGCTTATGATTACCTCTAAGAGACCGCAACCAACAGAGTAAACAATGGTAGCAATAATGAGCGCTAAAAATTTAGCACTCATTATCTGTGGTAAAATTCCTAGAAGTATTAGCCCCGCAGCTACCAAAGAGTCAGCAGTAACTATGGCTTGTCTATATGTAATTTTTTTGTCTATCATGTTTGCGCCTACTATGTCGGTTAACATCTGCACACCGAAATTTAACGAGATAAGTGCACCCAAGTCTATCAAGGACAAACCAAATTGCCTATGAAAAAATATAAACAAAATAGGTGGGAAATTGATAGCAACGGCAGATGACATATAACTGCAGTAGCAAGCAAGCTTTGTATGTTTAAAAGTAAATTTCATTATATCACCTAAAATAAGGCACTCGTAACGAGTGCCTTATACGTTATTTTTTAGGAAAGCTGTCCTTTAAGCCAACAACTCGGTTAAAGGTGTTTTCGTATTTTGTATCTTTTACATAGTAGCCGTCACGGACAAACTGGAATTTTTCTCCTGCGGGAACGTTCTCTAATGATTTTTCAACCAAAGCACCTTCTACGATTTCTAATGAATCGGGATTTAAGAAATCTGTGTAGGTTTTACCATCGGGAAGCTCTGAGGGATTTTCCAAGGTTGTGAGCTGTGAGTAAAGGCGCAAGGTAGTGGGAACAGCATTTTTAGCTGATAACCAGTGAATTGTGCCTTTAACCTTTCTGCCGTCTATGGGGTTGCCGTTTCCGGTTTCGAGGTCGGCTGTACAACGGATCTCTAAGATTTTGCCGTCGGCGTCTTTTACGATTTCTTCGCACTTGATGATGTATGCACCCATTAAGCGAACCTCACCCTCAGGCTTTAAGCGGAAAAACTTTGGAGGAGGAACTTCCTCAAAGTCGCTTGCATCAATATAAAGTTCACGAGAGAAAATCATATCTCGTGTGCCCATTTCAGGCTTCTGGGGATGATTGGGAAGCTGGAAAACTTCCTCTTTATCCTCAGGATAGTTAGCGATAACTATTTTAATGGGCTTTTGTATAGCAACACGGCGAAGAGCAGTTTCATTAAGCTCATCACGGATACAAGCCTCAAGCTGACGAATGTCGATTAAGTTTTCAGACTTTGCAACACCTGCTTCTTCAACGAACTTAAGAATTGATGAGCCTGTGTAACCACGGCGGCGAAGTCCGCAAAGTGTAGGCATTCTGGGGTCGTCCCAGCCGTCTACAACGCCGTCTTCAACTAAACCACGCAAGAATCTCTTAGAAAGAACTGTATAAGTTAAGTTCATTCTTGCAAACTCAATCTGTCTGGGAAAGCCAGGGTATGGCTTGGGAACGCTTGTGTTCTCGATTACCCAGTTATACAGGGGTCTGTGAATTTCGTAATTAATATCACAAAGTGAATGTGTAACACCCTCTAATGCGTCCTGAATAGGATGAGCAAAGTCATATAGAGGATAGATACACCACTTGTTGCCTTGTCTGTGATGCTCAACGTGACGGATGCGATAAATTGCAGGGTCACGGAGCCAGAAGTT